>CAXQZJ010000045.1:0-33576 GCA_964228145.1 Alteromonadaceae bacterium
CAACCAGACCAAAACACAAATCATCAAAATGCCCACATTGACCCTAAAAATAAGGCAAAGCACGATAGGAATGGCAATCTGAATGCCCATAATCGCGTGTAACACAGACTCTTTTAGGCCCGAGGTACTCTCAATCCGCGTAGCACGGTGACAACACCAATCGATAAAACCGGCAATTCCCCATAAAGGTAAGAATAAAAAAAGTAACACGTTAATCAGTAATAACCCTGTATCCATACAACACTCTTATTTTTATTCCCATAGTTCAGACAGTTAGGCAATGATATAGGTTCCGGTATGGTTGGTGAATAGCGCACCGGAACTACTCACACTTTCGCACTGAACCATAAACCACACATACCAAGGATGGGGCTTGGCTTTACCTGTATCTTACGTATTGCATCCTATAACTGCCAAAACATAATTGATTGATTAAAATAGATTTTTCCGGCAAGCTGAATCACTAAATGACAATACCCTACATTAATAAGGCAAGTAATGAAAAAAGCCATACTAACCCTAAGCGCGACCGCTTTATTTAGCCTGAGCGCGGTGGCGAATCAACAGTGCACAGTTAGAGGTATTTTGCACACCCTAGATGGTGCAGAAATGACGATACCTTGCCCCGACATCTATGGCGAGGGCGAGCTAAGCCGCCAAGAAAAATCCGACTTCGCCAAGTGCCTGCGTGACAGTGCAGATGGCGATTTCGAAAAAGGTAAGGCCAGACAAACGCACTTACTGAAGCACAATAACTATCTGAACCAATTCAAAGTCCGCATCTTGCAGGAGTTTAAAAACAACATGTTTAGCGACAAGGAGTATGCCTGTGATACCCTGTTAACCGCCCTAAAAGATGGCCTAAAAATAGAAGGCGGAGATGCGCGTATAGATAGTCAAAACCGCCTGCTGATTGAAGTCGATGGCTACACGACCCCAGAATATCACTCTGTGGTCACCGGCTTTCCTAAAGACGTGTTACCCAAATAACGGCTAAAACTGAGGTCAGGCATTTTGCCCCGCGACCCAGCCACTGCTCCAGGCCCACTGAAAATTGTAGCCCCCTAACCAGCCGGTGACATCGACCACTTCGCCGATAAAAAATAAGCCATCGACGTCCTTGCTCATCATGGTTTTTGAGCTTAGATGATCGGTATTTACGCCTCCGAGTGTCACTTCCGCTGTGCGGTACCCCTCGGTACCGTTAGGCTTGACTGCCCAATCGTTAAACGCCTCTGCGACCAGCATCAGTTGCTTACCCTGATATTGCTTCATGGGCTTATTGTCTAAGTTGAAATAGCCCAAAGCGATTTGCACAAAGCGCTTCGGATAAAGCTGGGCAAGTACAGTAGACAGTTGTGCATCGGGCTGGGCTTGCTGTGCGCGGGTTAAAAAATCTCCGAGGTGAGCGTCCGGACACAAATTAAAGTGCACCGCCTGACCCGGTTGCCAATAAGAACTGATCTGTAGCACAGCTGGACCGCTCAACCCGCGATGGGTAAACAGCATCGCCTCTTTGAAACTGGCCTCATCGTTTGCCGCTGTACACTCCAGAGCAATACCACTCAGTTCAGCGAGCACCTGTTTGTCCTCTTCGTGCAGGGTAAAGGGCACCAGGCCAGCCCGCGTTGGTAAGACCCCTAACCCAAATTGCTCTGCGATTTTATAGCCATAAGGACTGGCACCCAATTTCGGCATGGATAAGCCGCCCGTGGCTACCACCAAAGATTCACTATGAAGCTCGCCTTGATTGGTTTCGAGTCTGAACCCCTCAGCGGTTTTTTCGATGGCAATAATCTCGGTGCGGGATTGCACCACAGCACCCGCTGCGTCACATTCACTGAGCAGTAAATTCACGATCTGCTTGGCGGAATCATCACAAAATAATTGCCCAAGGGTCTTTTCATGGTAAGCAATGCCATGCTCTGCCACTAAACCGATAAAATCCCATTGGTTGTAACGGCTTAACGCTGATTTGCAATAATGGGGGTTTTGCGACAAAAAGTTTTCTGCACTGGCATACATATTAGTGAAGTTACAACGCCCGCCGCCGGACATCAGAATTTTCCCACCAATCCGTTTGGCATGATCGAGCACCATTACCTGGCGGCCGCGTTTGGCAGCTTGGGCGGCGCAAAAAAGCCCAGCGGCACCCGCGCCAACCACAATGACATCTGTTTTTTTCAACTTTTTATCCTTTGCAAATCTCGCGCTTATTGTACGCCAGACCGCGAATTTTGTCGCCTGCTCTGATTTAGGTATTGAACTGCATACCTGGGTGTTTTCCTACAGACTGGGCAAATTTTTTTGCTGGCGTAATCTACACCCATCGAAACCAAACATTCAAAACGAAAGAGGCGTCGTGATGAAAAAATTACTGACTATTGCACTAACTTCAGCAGCATTAATTTCTCCACTGGCACAGGCTGATTTAGCCACTGACCTGGAAAATATTTGCACCATCGTAAAGAACAACGACAAAGGTGAATTACGCAAAAAAATGCGTAGCGTTAAAGATGATTACCGTATGCGTTTAGGTGACTTCTACGATGGCGTGATGTGCAGTGGCAAAAGCTTAATTCGCTGGTCTATGGAAAATAACGCAGCGGACGTCGGCACCTACATGGTGAAGCAAATGTCTAAAACCGACCTGAGCAAACCAGAGCAGGATGGCATGACATTGCAACAGTGGGCTGAAGCCAACGGTTACATTGATTCTGAAATTGGCCAAAAACTGGTCTCGCGCATTAACTAAGCGCAATAAATACAACTGAGGCGTTACAAATTGACGGCCAGGTCATTAAAACTGGTGAGACCTTCGGGTCGAAAAAGACGACTTTCGGGCGTCGCTTACTGGAGAATATTCTTGACGCCTCTTGATTTCTGGTAAGTAAACGCCCACCCATGCAAAAGGCACCCTCAAGGGTGCCTTTTTTATTTGTTTCTGCTGCGACGCAATAGCAGGGTGAATAAACCAAGTCCCAACCAGCCCATGCTGCCAGTGCCGCCATATTCGGTACTGACTGTGACCTGAGCAGGAGGCAAATACTCATATTCGCGGCTTTCCATCGGTAGATAAACCAAATCGCCATCGTCATAGCCGTCATACACGGTCAGCAGTTCATCGTTGTACGCATCGTAAATCTCAATTAATACTTCATAGTCCTGACTTGGAAAACCCTCGAGCAATTCGGTTTCCACGATCAAGCTATCATCCGCACTGTCGCCATTAATGGAAAAATTACTGGTGGTGTAATATTCATTGAATACATCACCGACGCCCAAGTACAACCTAGCATAGACTCGCGCATGACTGTCGTATGTATCAGCGTCAAACTCTAGGCTGATACCTTGATAATATCCATCGTAATCGGTGTCCCTGTATAAAGTGACATAGGCATCATAAATCCACACATAATCCGACCCAGCCTGTTGGCGCTCGCTCAGTACCCGGGCACTGGCACGTTGGGGTTGGGTGTTGCCCCCGGATTCGTCTATCCGACTGCTTTTGACTGTTGCTGAGCTAGCCTGTTCTGCACGCTTTTCCACAGATTGCGCTTGCCAATGTTGAGCTGGCTGCTGTGCTGCCAGACTGGTGCTGCTCATGACGATTGCTAAGGGTATCCAGTGTTTTTTCATGGTCATCTCTCCCCGTTTTGATACCCTAAGTGTTAGCCATCAGATATGAACCTTTTCTGAATCCTTTTTAATCACTTATTCAGCTAACCATTACAAGGATAACGTCATGCGCGTTTCGCTGTTGATTTCCCTGATACTCGCGAGCCCCTTTAGTTTTGCCGATGGCATCAGTTTCAGCGTGGGGGAAAGCCGCTCTCGCTGGACGTTGGCCGGAGAAACGGAAATGCGGCCCAGTACCTACCGCTTAGCCTATGTGAAAGAAAGCCCTTGGCAGTGGCATTTTTTTGAAACACATAAACTGCAAGTAGATTGGGAATTTGCCTATAACCGCTGGAATGACCCCTGGCGGGATAACACCATTGAAGGCCTGGTGATTAACCCCATGTTTCGCTACTCGATCCCGTTTTCTCATTTTGACCTGTTTGCCGGAATCGGCGTAGGCGCTACTTATAGTAATAGTCAAGATTACATGGACAGAGAACTCGGCTCCCGCTGGCTTTTTGAAGACAGACTGGAAATCGGTGTCAGTGCCAATAATCACCATATTAGCTACAGCCTGAATCATTACTCTAATGCTAATCTGGCCTCGATAAACCATGGTATGAACATCAACTACATTAATTACCGATACACCTGGTAGCACTTATGGCAATTGATTTTAAGATGATAGAGTGGGTCTTGTTTGATGCCGACGAGACGCTGTTTTCCTTTGATGCCCATGCAGGGCTTAGACACGTTTTCGCCCAATACGGGATTGAATTTAGTGACCAGGATTATGCCCATTACCAGCAAACTAATCTGCCCTTATGGCAAGCTTATCAGGATGGCAAAATCGATGCGCAAACCTTGCAAGTTAACCGGTTTCAATCTTGGGGTGATAAGCTAAATGTTTCTCCCCATCAGTTAAATCAAGCCTTTCTCGATGCGATGGCGGAGGTGTGTATTCCGCTGCCTTACGTGGCTGACTTACTCCATACTCTGGCTCCCCATTTACGCCTTGGCATCATTACTAATGGTTTTACCCAGCTCCAACAGCCAAGACTGGCGAGACACAATATGCAGCAACATTTTGACCTGTTGGTGGTGTCTGATCAGGTAGGTGCCGCTAAGCCAAGCCCAAAGATATTCAAATACGCCTTAGATAAAATGGGCGGTGTTCCTCCTGAACGCGTGCTTATGGTAGGCGATAATCCGATAGCGGATGTGCAAGGGGGACAACAAGCAGGTATGCAAACTTGCTGGTACAACCCGTACCAAAAAGTCCTGCCAGAGGGTATCACCCCAAATCTCGAAGTGACCTGTTACAGTCAACTGTTGGCGTGTTTCAGCGCAGCGCGTTCAACTGGCTAATGGGCTTCATTACATTGAGTGGCAAAACAAAGGGTTGATCTGACAAGCTTCGCCGCAAGTACTATGTTTGGTATTCACATCAGGCAAGGAGAACGATATGCAGATACTCATGGTACTCACTTCCCACGATAAACTGGGTGATACCGGTGAAAAAACCGGTTTTTGGTTAGAAGAATTCGCCGCCCCGTACTATGCGTTGCAGGATGCAGGTGCTGCAATCACCTTAGCAAGTCCGGCCGGCGGACAGCCACCACTGGATCCCAAGAGTGATAGTGAGGATGCACAGACACCCGCGACTGATAGATTTAAAAAGGACGCTACAGCGCAAGAGGCGTTAGCAAATACTCACTTACTGACGGACGTGAGGGCCCGCGACTTTGATGCAGTCTTTTATCCCGGTGGTCACGGCCCTATGTGGGACCTGGTAGACCATAGCTATTCCATTGAGCTAATCCAAAGCTTTATAGGTCAAAAGAAACCTGTCGCGGCAGTGTGTCACGCGCCCGCCGTACTACTGAATGTACAAATCAATGGTGAGTCGCTAATCAAAGGTAAAGCCATTACCGGATTCAGTAATTCTGAAGAAGAGTCAGTAGGCTTAACCGACGTCGTGCCTTTTTTGCTGGAGGACGAAATCAAAGCGCGCGGCGCCGAGTATAAATGCGTCGAAGACTGGGCATCGCACTCTATCGTTGATGGTTTAGTGATAACCGGACAAAATCCAGCTTCCTCTGAGGCCGTAGCCAAAGATTTAATTAAGTTACTGAAATAATCCGTCACCGGCGGCAGCGATGCCGCCATTTTCCATTGATACTGCAGAGGTCTGTGTAAGTGTTATACTTTGAACAACGCCTTTCATAATTCCAAGTTTTATGGCAAAAGATGATTTAGAACAATCGTTTAGCACACTAAAGCAAACCCTGCCGCTGCTATTAAAGCATAAGGTGCCTGCCGTACCGGTTAACTATGCGCTGTGGTACACCTATGTAAGTAATCAACACCCACAACTTAACGAAGCGCTGGACTCTGCCACAGAAAAGGGCGCGCCTTTGTCAGCCGTGAAAGCTCAGGACCTTTATCAACAATACGTTGCCAGCCATGAGGATCTGGACGCAGTAAAACTCAGGCAGTCGGTTGAAGCCATGTTGATTGAGCTGAATCAATCAATGAAAGACACCCAATCTGACGCACAGCAATACAAAGCCACGATGGATAAATGTCTGGATGACCTGAACCGGGTAGAGCAGGAAGGTTGGTCTTTGGAAGAAGTAATGGGATTGGTCCGCAATATGGTTGCAGATGCGCAAAGTATCCGCGCCAGCACCCTCAGTTTTAACAATTCAATCAATAACGCAGAACAAGAAATCAAGCGACTAAGGGAACAGTTAAAAGAGAGCCAAAAGGCAGCCCTTTACGATGCATTGACAAATCTGGCTAATCGTCGTTATTTCGACTCCGAGTTAAGCAGCAAAATAGGAATGGAAAAACTGGCGTTATTACTTATCGATATTGACCATTTTAAAGTAATTAACGACACCCACGGACATCAGACCGGAGACGCTGTGCTCAAAGCGGTTGCCTCTAAGCTTAGTCAGGCTTGCCGTGATGAAGCCCAGGTTTTCCGCTACGGTGGAGAGGAGTTCGCCGTGCTTGTTGCCGGTGGCGACTTGGCATTTGGGATCCGTTTAGCAGAACAGTTACGCAAGCAAGTTGAAAAAATTTCAGTTAAAAACCGCCGTACCGGAGATGTACTGGATGGTATTAGTGTGTCAATCGGGGTCGCGGAGAAGTCAACCAAGGACGCTAAAGACAGTATTATCGAGCGCGCTGACCAGCACTTATATCAGGCTAAAAAGCTCGGGCGAAACCGGGTGCTGCCTATGCACCCTTAACTGCGCTTAGAGTCGGCTGCAGATTTCAACGGCACCATGGTCTCATCCATTTCATCTGTCCACCACTGAACCTGATTTCGCCCACTGTTTTTCGCTTTATACAAAGCCGCATCTGCTTTGAACAGCATATCACTCAGCGGCGCGGTATTTCCGGTTTGCACTGCGATCGCACCGATGCTGACAGTAATAGAGATTTCTTTCTCAGCAAGCTTTATGGGCGTATCGGCGATAGTCTGACACACCTCTTGTAACTTGGCTTGGGCATCGGTAAGTTCGGTTAACTCCATAAAAAAAGCGAACTCCTCGCCACCCATTCGAGCGATAAAATCATCGCTGCGAAAACTCTCTCGCATCATGCGAGCAGCAAATTTTAACACTTGATCACCCGCCTCATGGCCAAGTGAATCGTTGACCTTCTTGAAAAAGTCGATATCGAGAATGCCAATCACATAGTCCCGCTTTGCTTGCTCAACCATGTTGCTTTTTTCTACAAATGCACGCCGGTTAGGCAATTCTGTCAGGCTGTCAGTCAACGCTAATTCTTTGAGCCTATGCTCCGCTTTTTGCCTGGCTGCATCTAGTTCAACGGCGTAATACAAGCTACCGAGTGCATCCAACAGCGGACGCAAAAATTCAGCATCTTTGGCCTTATAGTCGTTAAACTTATTCGCTAATCCCACCATACCGACCAGTTCGCCCTTTAGCTTGATCGGCAAGCCCAAAAAACGATTGATGCGCGGATGCCCTCCTGGAGTGCCGATACTGGCCGGGTGCGCTTTGGTGTCATTGCTGATCACCACACTACTGGTTTTAATCACTTCGCCAAACAGGTTATCGAAATTATCGAAATACAGATTTCCCTGTCGAAAGCGCTCGACGAATTCACGGCTTTGTTCGTCCCACTGCAACTCAGTGATTGCCAGAATCTGCATTTTTACGCCATCTTCTTTATTTAACCGAGCGATAAATGCCATTTGACTGTCAGCGATTTCGGTTAGCTCGGGCAACACTTTTTGGCAAGCATCAGCCAAGTTCAGTTCTCTAAGGTAGATAGCCTGAGCCTTATTGATAAACTTGAGCAATTGTTTTTGTTTGCGCTCCTGAAGTTCAGATTCCATCCGGTCTGAAATATCTCTATGCGTACCAGCCAACCTCACCGGCTTTCCGGATTCATCGCGCTCAACCACCTTGCCGTAGGTTTCCACCCATACCCAGTGACCTGCCCGGTGGCGCATTCGGTAGTTTGTGGTATAAACCTCCAATTCACCGTTTAAATGCCGGTTAAGGACATCTTCTACTTTGGCTGAGTCACTGGGATGCAGTAATTGGCGGAACAGCATACTACTGCCATCATATTCCTCGTATTCCAGCCCTAACATGGTGCACCAGCGCTTATTCACCTTGTTGACATCTGCGACCAGGTTCCAATCCCACGTCCCCAATTCTGAGGCCTCCAGCAATAAACGCATTTGCTGGTTGGTACGACTTAGTTTGTCTTCTGTGTATTTTTGGCTGGTGTTATCGGTAATAAACGCCTGAACGGATGTCAATTTTCCTGCCTCATCAAAACTGCCTGTTGAGATCATTCTCAGCCAAAGTGTCCTTGAAGGGAGTAACAACTCCAACTGACACTCATGGCTGGCCAGTCCTTGTACATGATTTTGCAGGGTGAAATTAAGTTCGTCGCGGCTATTCTCAGATAAAAAGTCTTCAAAGCGAAATTGATTTTCCAATAGTTGCTGCTGGCTAACACCAAGTACACGTTCAACATTTTTCGAGGCGTAAAGCAGCTTTAAGCCGTTTTTAAACTGCCAATGGATTAATACAATAGGCGAATTATCAATTAGCCCAAGTTCCTGCTGATGCTCTCTTTGTTCATACAAAAGTTGGTAGTGAACACTTACCAACTCTGCAATCTTGGTCAATAAATTGAGCTTTTCTTCGCTGAGCGTTCTGGTTTTGGTATCGATCAAACACACCGCGCCGAGCGGGGCGCCCTCGATACGGAGCGGGACACCCGCATAAAAGCGTATGTTAGGATCATCAGTCACCAGTGGGTTGTGCTCAAAATCTGGATGCGTTGAGGCATCTTCAACAATTAACGGCGCGTCATTGGCCACCACAGTATTGCAAAAAGCTACCTCTCTGGGCGTGCCGGTAAGGTCGGTACCAAATTTTTCCTGAAAAGTTTGACGGGATTCACCAATCAATGTGACCAGAGAAACGGGCACGTCAAAAAAGCTGGAGAGCACCTCCATCAGGCCCGTTAGGCGCTGTTGCGCATCGCTTTGGCCGAAATACTTGTCCAAAATATCGAGTCGCTTTTTCTCGTCCATCATCGCTATATTGTCTGCCTTTAACTGAATCTTGCGCTTGCCACATAGGGAGCGGAATATATGTAAAAGTAGACCCTCAGCGCCGACTCTTCTAGCGACGATAATGACTAATCAGTAGCAAACTGGCATCCGACTTGCTGAAACTTACCCACAACACCCGTACATGCCATGCTTTGGCTTTACGCTTAATCAATTTAGGAGTAGCCCTATGCTAGTTACCCAAGCCGACTACCTTCGCTGGCAAGCCTTGTATGGGGAACGGCAAGACTCAAAATCCCCTCAAGCGTCAAACTCGCAATCAGAACAGACACAACGGCAACCTTTTGCCGCTGAGCTTGCACATGCCCAGCAAACCCTGCCCAAATCTGCGGAAATATCTGACGATAAGACCTTTTTGGAGGACGCATTCGAAAAAACCCTGCATAACCGTTTAGGCATCGACCAAGAAGCAATGGAAGCGCTGGAGCAACAAATAGAAGACACCAAATCTGCCATTGAAGCGCTCAATAACCAAAAACCGCTTCAACACGCGCAAAAACAAGAGCTAACGCAATTGGAATCCAAGCTTGAAAAGCTCGAACAGGCACTTGAGCGGCTGATTGAGCAAGCAAACGAACGCGAAACCGAACGCGCCAGAGACGAAGCCCTAAAACATCGCAATCAGGCCCTTTTCAAGTAACACTGAAGCAAATACCGGCGTGGAGATGGTGACCTCCCCCCCAAAAATAACATCACTTAGCCAAATTTGCTTTTTGCGCGGGAATTAAGCACAGTCAAACTAACGTTGTGAAGGTAATAATGGAAGACGACAGCAGATTAAGGATGAGACGCGATGCTGGTATGGATACTTATTTTCGCTATTGCGATGATAGCGTTAAAAATCAAAAACATTCTGGTATGGATGACATGGCTATACGGTTTAGTCATGGGGGTTTTCTGGCTGTTCATGCCCGAGGAGCACCCCTGGTACTCCCACCCATTTGGCATTATCTGGCTACTGTGTTTTTTCGCCATGGTTTACAGTCAAAGCAAACCGAAAAAGCCCTGACCACTACAAAGTCAGAGTAAACTTCTGCGACCTTTGCCAATGGCGTTGTTCATGCTGTGTCACGAGCCCCTTTATCACAGTTACCTTCGAGGATTACCCAAAGTAGATATGGCAACACAATTTGTGACCTAACGTATGACTACAACGCGAACGGTAACATTACGCAGATAATAGATGGAATCGATGGGAATTATTCGTTAACATCGCGCAGTTACGATGGGCTTCAACGCCTAATGAGTGCTATCGAAAACAGTACTATCGGATCGACCTGCGTCATAAAAATGGCTACAGGCCGCGTCAATGCTGGTTTATATGCGTAATTCTGCTTGCCTATTCAATATTCTGAATCTGCTCTCGCATCTGTTCAATCAACACTTTGAGTTCTACTGCTGATTGGGTGACATCAGCGTTAATTGATTTTGAACCCAGGGTGTTCGACTCACGGTTAAACTCTTGCATCATAAAGTCTAAACGTCGGCCACAGGCGCCGCCTTTTTTGAGTATCTTACGCGTTTCACCAATATGGCTTTCTAGGCGATCCAGTTCTTCAGCTACATCTATGCGTTGTGCCAACAAAATCATTTCCTGCTCAAAACGGCCAGGGTCGAGTTCAACGCCAGCTTCCTCAAAGCGGGTTTGAACACGTTCACGTTGCCACTGTTTGATCGCCGGCATTTCCTTACTGACTTTGTCGATTTCGACTTCAATACCATCCAAACGTTGCTCGATCATGGCCTTGAGATTGGCCCCCTCCGCAGCGCGTGCGTCGATGAAGTCTTTCAGGCAAGTTTCAAACCCCGCCAAAATTTCTGACTGTATGCTGTCCATGTCGGCTTCTTCGGCACTGACAACCCCAGGCCAACGTAGGATATCAACAGGATTGACCCCGGTTGATTGCCCGTGTGATTGCACCCAATCTGCCGCATGCAGCAACTGTTTAGCTAACTCTTCGTTGAGACTAAGTTGACCCACGGCGGCATCATTAGCATTAAAGCGTAACGCACACTCAACTTTGCCCCGCTGTAACGCTTTGCGCAGCTTTTCACGCAATACGGGTTCTAATCCACGAAATTGTTCTGGCAAGCGAAAGTATGTTTCCAGAAATCGCTGGTTTACTGAACGGACTTCCCACACTGCGGTGCCCCAATCAGCCTTAATTTCTTTGCGTGCAAACGCCGTCATACTATAGATCATGGAATTCTCTCAAAAGTAGTAATTTATCAGCATGTTAACTCATACCATGCCGGGACTCTAATCGCCCTGTGTACAGTCTACCTTATTTTTACCAACCTGCTATTGAAGTACAGGATTAATCTCCTGCAACGCTTGCTCAACGTAACAAATAGCCAGCATGTTGTGTATAATCCGTTGGCAACATACAGAGGAGTCAAACATGCGTCCAAGTGGCAGAACTGCGAGTCAAATTCGCCCCGTATCATTCACCCGTCATTTTACCTGCCATGCTGAGGGTTCAGTATTGGTAGAATTTGGTAACACCAAAGTGTTGTGCAACGCCACAGTCGAAGAAGGCGTTCCACGTTTTATGAAGGGCCAAGGCAAGGGGTGGGTCACAGCAGAATACAGTATGTTGCCCCGTTCTACCCACACCCGCAGTGACCGCGAAGCTGCTCGTGGTAAACAAGGCGGCCGGACTTTAGAGATCCAGCGCTTGATTGCCCGCTCGTTACGCGCCGCAGTGGATTTAAAGTTGCTTGGTGAAAACACCATTATCGTCGATTGCGACGTCATTCAGGCCGATGGCGGTACCCGTACCGCATCAATCACAGGTGCCTGTGTTGCGATGGTTGATGCGTTGAGTCACATGCGTGCGAAAGGCATCATCAAAGCCAACCCATTGAAGCACATGATCGCAGCTTTATCGGTTGGCGTTTATCAGGGTAATGCTATTTCCGATTTGGAATATACCGAAGATTCAGCAGCCGAGACCGACATGAATGTAGTGATGACCGACACCGGCAAACTGATTGAAGTTCAAGGAACAGCGGAAGGTGAGCCCTTCAGCTTTGAAGAAATGAACGAAATGTTAGAGCTGGCCAAACATGGCTTACGCGAGATTTTTGATCTTCAGAAGCAAGCATTGAACTAAGGTTTTTTATGCAGTCATTTCAACGCGATTTTATTCAGTTTGCTGTCGAAAGGCAGGTGCTGCGTTTTGGCGCTTTTACGCTAAAGTCCGGTCGCACCAGCCCCTACTTTTTCAACGCGGGGCTGTTCAACACCGGTCGCGATTTAGCTAAGTTGGGGCGCTTTTATGCCGCAGCATTGCAACATGCAGGCATTGATTACGACATTTTGTTTGGTCCTGCCTATAAAGGCATTCCCATTGCAACAACAACCGCAGTGGCGTTAGCTGATCATTACGACTGCGATAAGCCTTATTGTTTTAACCGTAAAGAGGCCAAGCAGCACGGTGAAGGCGGTAATTTGGTTGGCAGCCCTTTGCAAGGCAAGGTGATGTTAGTCGACGACGTGATCACCGCTGGTACTGCGATTCGTGAGTCCATGCAAATTATCGAACAACAACAAGCTAAGTTAGCTGGGGTGTTGATTGCGCTGGACCGTCAGGAGAAGGGCCAAGGTGAACTTTCGGCAGTTCAGGAAGTAGAACGTGACTTCAACACACGGGTAATATCTATCGTGAGTTTGGCTAATGTAATTGATTACCTGTCTGAACAGCCAGATATGCACCAGCATTTAGAACGTATCACGGAGTACCGGACCTCCTATGGCATCTGATATTTATGCCAAGGCTGATGAGCACTTAGATGCCCTCGGCCTGCGTTGTCCCGAGCCCGTTATGATGGTGCGCCTCGCGATCCGTAAGATGCAACCTGGTGAGCGTTTGAGCGTGGTAGCCGATGACCCCTCGACCACCCGGGATATCGCAAGCTTTTGCCGGTTTATGGACCACATCCTTATCGCCAGTGAGACTGAAACAAAGCCCTACCGATACTTGATTGAAAAAGGAAGTTAGTAAATACAAACTTACTTTCTGATTCATTAAAAAGCCGCGTTAAACGCGGCTTCTCATTGTTATTCTGGCTTGCGAAACTTCAACACAAAACGGTCACTCTCACCGATTGCACGATACTTCTCCGCGTCCTTATCTTTGAGCGCCATTGATGGTGGCAGGGTCCATACACCGCGGGGGTGATCTTTGGTGTCTTTAGGGTTATCCAAAACCTGGGATTCCTCAACAAATTCAAAGCCAACCGATTCTGCTACTTCAATAATGGTCGCGGCCGGAATATAACCACTATTGGGGTTCCAGGTCTCCGGGTCATCCCATTGGTGATCAACCACACCTAACACACCACCTGGTTTTAAAGCGTCAAACATAGCTTTGTAGGCTACCGCATTAAAAGGCGCGCTGCTGCCCATCATCCAGTTATGAGCGTTACGAAAGGTCAGCACCATATCCGCACTGCCCTTAGGCGCAATATCCGTGTGGTAAGGCAAGTCGAAGGCGGTAACCTGCACATTGCCAAAGCGCTCAGTATCACTGACCATTTGCAAGAACTGGCCCAGATAACGTCGCTGATAGGTGCGCGAAGGGTTGACCGGGTAATGTGCAGCAATATACTGGCCCTTGTCCTTGAGCGCAGGCGCCAATACTTCGGTATACCAACCACCCGCCGGCCACATTTCTACGACTGTCATGTCCGCTTTAAAGTCCATGAAGTCAAGGACATCCATGGGTTTGCGGTATTGGTCTCGGGTTTTATTCTTCGCATTTCGATCTGGGTGATCGATAGCAGCTTGAATTGCCTGTTTAGTTTCGCTGTCCAGCGCTGCAGTTGCCAGTGGTGCAGCAACAAACGTACTTAACATTAACAATGCCGTTGTTTTTTTCATCTGTGCGTCCTTAGTTTTTGTAGATAACACCGTCTTTCATTACAAAGGTAACCTGTTGCATAAGTGTGATATCGGCAATCGGATCACCCTTAACAGCGACAATATCAGCTAACTTACCCACTTCCAGCGTGCCTAACTGCTGCTCTATGCCCAGCAACTCTGCGGTATGCAAGGTTGCACTTCGAATCGCCTCAATCGCAGGCATGCCGGCTTCCACCATTAAGGCAAATTCCTGTGCGTTGTCACCATGGGCAGACACACCGGAATCGGTGCCGAAGGCGATTTTAACCCCTGCCTTGTATGCTCTGGCAAAGGTTTCCTGAATCAACGGACCGATCCTTGCGGCTTTGGGTCTGACCAATTCAGGAAAAAAGCCATCGATCTTGGATTTTTCGGCTACCCAGGCTCCCGCCATAATGGTTGGCACATAATAAGTGTTGTGTTTTTTCATCAACGCAATGGTGTCTGCGTCCATGTAGGTCCCATGCTCAATCGAATCCACACCGGCTTTAATCGCACGCTGCATCCCTTCCGTACCGTGCGCATGAACAGCGACCGTCATACCGTAGTCCTTTGCTGTTGCAACAATAGCGGCAAGTTCATCATCCATAAATTGTGGATTTTGACCTGATTTAGCCACACTCAGTACGCCACCGGTTGCGGTAATCTTAATCAAATCGGCGCCATCCTGATAACGTTGCCGAACCGCTTGGCGGGCTTGACTGTCCCCATTAATAACACCATCCGCAGGCGTCATAACCGGTGCAAGACTATCAGATAGTCCATTGCTCCGGTCCGCGTGGCCACCGGTTGTGGCAATAGATTTACCCGCGGTGTAAATGCGTGGACCCACAATTTGCCCTTTGTTTATCGCATTACGCAGGGCAATGGTCTCGTTGTAACCGTCGCCAAGGTTGCGTACCGTGGTAAAGCCGGCCATCAGGGTTTTATTTGCGTAACCCACGCCCTTAAGTGCATAGTCAGCTTCATTCAGACTAAAACGCTCCATATAAGAAGCTGGCCCATTATGCTGACTGGTAATATGGGTATGCATATCCATCAGGCCGGGCATGACAGTCCCATCACGCAAATCAATCAGCGTGTCACCGGATTTAGCCGGAATGAAGCCTGACTCTATAGACGTGATGGTATTGTCTTTTACAACTATGGTCATGTTGTCTCTGACATTATTGTCGCTGGCGGTAATGACCTTACCGGCATGGATAACCACGTCTGCCAGCGCAGGCGTCACAATGGATGTCGCAAACAGACTCACAGTGAAAAGACAGGATCTCATAGCTTGTTCTCTTATTGTTGTAGGTATTGTTTTAGTTCACGCAGTTTTTGTTTCACTCTGCGTGAATTCTCCGGCCCCATTCGAATTAACTGCTTTTGTACACTCGATAAGGCCTCTAGCTCAGGCTTGACGAATTTATACATCACACTGTCGGTTTCCACTTCAATCGGTGTGTTAACCTCTGGCGTGGCCAATATATGGTTAATAGCCTCAGTTAAGGCAAACTCAAAATTTCTATCTCCACGACCGACCTCAGCATATTTCTGCTCCAACAATGGCAGATAAGCGCGGTACATGCCAATCAGCTGTTCATTGTTCATGCCTTCAAGCAGGTTTACATAGGGGTCGTAGCGCTCGAACGTCTTGGCATCAATCCAGGTACGTTTCGCTTGCTGATATACTCGAAATTTTTCCTCTGGTGGCTGTGCTACACGATGATTGGGCGCCAATTGCTGGTTTGCAATATTCTCAACGCTAACGACAAAACGATTCACCAAGTCATCGTTTGCTAACAACTCTTGTATCTGCCCCTGAACCGCATCTAGCGTGACATTTTCTAATTCTGCCACCAGCTCATCATCGTTCCCCGAGGGTAAACTTTCAGTCACTTGCGGCTCTGGCTCCGGAGGTTGCATGATGTCGACAACGTCATCGGCCTCTGGCCGTTGCTCCATTTCTTCCTCAACTTTCACAAGCTCATCGTCAATTACCGGCGATGCAGGTTGTGGCTGTTCCGGCGAAGTCACTTCGGGAACCATTACAGGTTCGACGGTTTGAGTGGTATCAGTAGCAACGGGTTGCTCTTCCACTGGCCAAAAGAAAATAACCGCAACGATAACAATTAAGAAACCCGCAATAATGATCGAAGTCCAGGGTAACGCCGGCTTTTCAAGCTGTTCGGAAGTGCTCATATTTACTCCAAAATAAACTGTTTCGTTATTAACATGACCACAGGATAATCAATAAGTTGTCATAGCCCAACGGAATCTGCAACGAATCCACTAAATAAGCCGACCAGAACACGGTAAGCTGGCTGGACAGCACAAATTTTCAGCAGTAGACTGGTCGGAGTTGCCTGACTTTTAACAAGTTTTACATGAATTTAATTCTTTACGCGATCCCTGGCTTTTTTGCACTGATCCTAGCCGAATTGGCGGTCGATAAGCTCAGAAACACCGGCTACTACCGCATTAATGACAGCGTCAACAGCCTTACCATTGGCGTGTTCAGCCGTATCGCAGGTTTAGCCAAAGCGGCCGTTCCCATCGCTATGTACCCCTTGGCGTTGGAATACCTGGCGCTGATGCAATGGGAACAGACTTGGGTTTTATGGGTAGTGGCATTTGCGGTGTACGATTTTTGTTACTACTGGAACCACAGAATGGGCCATGAAGTAAACTTTTTCTGGGCATCCCATGTCGTTCATCACAGCAGTGAAGAATACAATCTTACTACAGCCTTACGTCAGACAAGCACCTCGGTTTTGGGCTGGATCTTCTATCTGCCACTGGCCCTGATGGGCGTGCCGTTAGAGGTGTTTATCAGTGTGGCCGCGCTCAATTTGATTTATCAGTTTTGGGTGCATACCCGGCATGTACCCAAACTAGGATGGTTTGAATGGTGCTTTGTTACGCCCTCAAATCACCGCGTGCATCATGCTCAAAACCAGATTTATATTGATAAGAATTATGGCGGCGTATTTATCCTTTGGGATCGGATTTTCGGTACCTTTCAGGAGGAACTGGACGATGAACCGGTCATTTTTGGTATACGTAAAGCGCTAAAAAGCTGGAATCCGCTTTGGGCAAATTTCCATGTGATCAGTCAGCTTTGTAAAGACAGCTGGCATACTGCCCGATACCGCGACAAGCTCAAAGTATGGTTTGCTAAAACCGGCTGGCGGCCCGACGACGTTAATAGCCGATTTCCTATCCCTCGTGCTGATATGGCCAACTTTAAAAAGTTCGATATCGCCTTAAATGGCATGGAAAGGTTTTACGCCCTGATTCAACATATCCAAACCCTGTTAATTACGCTGTTATTCTTACTTAACGTTGCAACACTGTCTGTCGCGAGCTTATGGGGTGTCTCGCTATTTATTCTTTTTTCTGGCGTGTCCTTGGCCATTTTTATGGAGAGGAAAGCCTGGGGAGTCGGCCTCGAGGCAGCTAAAAACGCTGCCGTTCTTGTGCTGTTGTCCCAGGTCGCATTGCCATTTTGGTTAGCGTTAACATTAGCTTTCTTTAGCTGTCTGGGGTTAGTTTTACTGTGGCGGGTCACCCGTAGTCAACAATTAGCAGCAGGTTAGCCATGACCAAGCGCATTCTATGGATGGGGTTTATTGGTTGGCATATTTTTTCTTGCCCCGCTGGTTTTGCGCAAACATCACAGGCAATCTGTAGTTCAGATGTCGCACCGACCTTATTGGCCGGATTAACGACCATCGTTAAAGACGAACTGACATTTTCGGCCAGTGCATCAAACTGTGACATCCATGTCAGCCACATAGCCCGCGATAAGAGTCATTATGCCAGCATACCGGTTGTACGAATCACCGGCACTTCCGTTACTGATACTGTGTTGGTTTATCCAAACCAGATTACACAACTCATACCGGACATCACTGGCATCGTTCCAGTCAGCACTTACCAAGAGTTATCACGGTTACTCGATAACACTCAATCAAGCTTACTCATCGACTATCTTACCCTTTCACAACTTGTTAGTGATGGACTCGTTGGCGACCGTCAGCAATATGTAACAGCTTTGTCTGTACCACTATGGATGACCTCAACACAAGATAATCAAGCTGCTGCCTTATTTGCTTCAAAGATTAATCAGTGGAATTTGTCTCTGACATATAGCCAAAATCTTAATCCACCGTTAAAAAGTCTGTGGCGAACCACCTGGTTCTGGCTAATTGTTACGCTTGCCATCGTTCTTTTCATTGCTTATCGATACTATTTGCTCGCCCTGCAGAGCGTCACTCTGGACTCCAAAAACTACGAGCTCGAACTAAAAAACCAAGAATTGCAAGGGCTGAAAAACAGACTTCAGCAGCGTAAC
Source organism: Alteromonadaceae bacterium (assembly GCA_964228145.1). GTDB lineage: Bacteria > Pseudomonadota > Gammaproteobacteria > Enterobacterales > Alteromonadaceae > Pseudobowmanella. Next base: position 18,505 of record CAXQZJ010000045.1, read on the forward strand.
CAGGATCTCGAATTTCTCTCTACTCATGACCCACTCACTGGCCTTCTTAATCGCGCATATTTTGAACAAAGCGTTAGCCGCGAGCAAAACCGTGCAAAACGCACCTTGTCACCGCTGAGTATTATTTTACTCGATTTAGATTGGTTTAAATCGGTCAACGATAAGTATGGCCATGTGGTCGGTGACCAAGTCCTCATAGCGGTTGCGAAAGAACTCACGAGACAACTGCGTAGCGTCGACGTGATCGCCAGATGGGGCGGCGAGGAGTTTATCATCCTGCTACCAGACACCCCTTTGCATTACGCGTTCGAATTAGCCGAGCGTTTACGTGAGAGTATTTACCAACTGATAATTCCACCCGTTGGGCAGGTGAGTGCGAGTTTTGGCGTGGCAGAATGTGATCTGAAAGAACAGTTTGCAGATGTTTTCATTCGTGCCGATAAAGCAATGTACCAAGCAAAAAAAGTGCGCAATCAAGTGATCGCGAGTGAATTTGAATTGGTATAGGTTGCAAGAATTACAATAATGTCTCTATTTTGCGACGCACTATATTGTTGATTTTGCGAAAAAAAGTTCATAGTCTTAAGTGGCTGTTGCGATTTTGCGACGGCGTTAGGTTTAGCTCACACAGCGAAACACACATAATATAACAATAAGCAGTTGATTTAATTATATATTTCTTATTTGGCATAAAGTTTGATAGTTGCTTCGTGCCATTGTTGAAAGGGACTTTTTATAGTGGGTTTTCTAAAGAAGACACTGAACGTCGATGATAATTAATATTAAGAGTCCCTCACATGAAACAATTTGCAACGCAACGCCTTGAAAGCGGCACAGCAGAGTTATGTCAACATGGCTTTGATCTCACCAGTATCCGCGAAAAAGTATCCTTTGAGTACGGATGTACCAAAACCAACGCTCCCACCACAGTAGACAGAATATTTAAGTTCCGATACGAAGAATATTGCGAAAAACTCAAGTTTGAGCCGGAAAATCAAACTAAACGTGAATTCGACACCTTCGATAAGCATTCATTGCAGTTTGCAGCTTTTCATGCTGAGTCAGGCCAGGTAATTGGGTGTATACGCCTTGTTCTCCCTGAAAAGCAAACTGCCAAGTTACCAATTTACAATTTTTACCAAGAGCTTTATGACGGTAACGGCAATGCGATTGAAAAGTTCGCGCCCCAAAGCCTGTGTGAAATATCTCGTTTCATTGTCAGAAAAGATCCGCAGTTTTGGCAGGGGATAGGTGTTGAGGACCGGTCTGAGGTGCGAGCGATTCTTACCTACACTAAACAAATGTTACAGTTTGCCTCGTTAAAAATGGCTAACGAACTAAACCGTAAAAACGCCTTAATTATTACCGAACCACGTATTGCCCGTTACCTGCGCCAAAGTGGAATCCCATTGTCACAATTGTATTCATGCAGCAGTAGTAAAAATATTCGTACTCCGGGAATCATCGACACCCATACTTTTATTGATAAGTTGCCTGCGATGTACAGCGAACTTAGCGAGAGATACGAAGCAGATATGAATCAACCGAGTTTGATGGCAAATATCGCGTGATCTGAGCGAAGCAACAGAACATTTGGTACTATAGGTCGTACATTCATACAGGACCCGAACCATGCATCAAATTACGCTGTTAGCGCCAGACGATTGGCATCTTCATTTTCGTGATAACGACATGTTGCTTGAAACAGTGCCAGCAACGGCGCGTTGTTTCAAACGTGCGATCGTCATGCCCAATCTAGTGCCGCCTGTCACTAATGCGCAACGAGCCAATGCCTACAGGCAGCGTATTCTGGATGCCAGACCAGCCGGCAGTGACTTTATGCCGTTGATGACAATCTATCTGACCAATGCCACCACTCAACAAGATATCATTGACGCGAAAGCCAGCGGTGTCGTTGCTGCAAAACTGTACCCAGCTGGTGCCACCACCAACTCTGATGCAGCAGTGACCGACGTAGCAGCCATGCAGCCGGTATTTGAAACTATGGCCGAACAAGGCATGTTGCTGCTAATACATGGTGAAGTGACGGATAACCACGTCGATATTTTCGACCGCGAAAAAGTATTTATCGAGCAGAAGCTGACGCGCATAGTGAGCCAGAATCCCTCACTGAAAATCGTGTTCGAACACATAACCACGGCTGATGCCGCTGATTTTGTGCTGGCGCAAGATGAAAATGTTGCAGCCACCATCACGCCACAACACTTAATGCTTAACCGTAACGACCTTCTGGTTGGCGGTGTTCGTCCGCACAATTATTGTTTGCCAGTACTGAAAAGAAACACCCACCAGCAACGTTTGCGCGAAGTCGTGCAGCAAGGCAGTGAAAAGTTTTTCCTTGGCACCGACTCCGCCCCACACGCAAAAAACAAAAAGGAAAATGCCTGTGGTTGTGCAGGCTGCTACAGTGCTTGGAGTGCTATCGAATTGTATGCTCAGGTATTTGAAGAACTGGATGCCCTGCCAAAGTTAGAGGGATTTGCCAGCCTCTATGGAGCCGATTTCTATGGTCTGCCAAGAAACACTCAGCAGATCACGCTGATAAAGGAAACCTGGACGGTTCCAGAAACAATAACGCTTCCTGACGGGAGTGACATTGTACCTTTTTATGCAGGTCAATCGGTCAACTGGAAAGTCTTACAAGAATAACAGCGCCAAATGCGACTGCATCAGCAGTCGCTATTTCTGCTTAACCGCTGGTAGTCGCTCGGTTTTTTCCCTAGAGTAGAAAAAAACTAAAACGCGCGAGTCATGCTAAATCTTACCCATGTGCTGCTTATCTCCGTTGGCTACCTTACCATCATTTTTATCATTGCTTGGTTAGCTGACAAACACAGCCAAACGGCCAAACCCAGACCTTGGGTTTATACTTTGGCACTGGGTGTACATTGCTCTTCCTGGTCATTTTTTGGTACCACATTGCAATCCTATAACTACGGTTGGGCATTTACTCCAACCTATTTGGGGAGCGTAGTATTATTTGCATTCGGTGTACCGCTATTGTGGAAGGTCATCCTGCTTTGTCGCCAACACAATATCACCTCTTTGGCCGACTTCCTCAGTATCCGCTACAACAAAAGCGCAACGCTGGCCGCTATGGTCACTCTGCTGGCCTTTATCGGCGTAGTCCCGTATATCGCATTGCAATTGGATGCAATTACTACCAGCATAAATTTTGTCAGTGAAGATTCGCTTTCTGGTTTTAACGGCAGTGTTGGTCTGGTTGTGACCATTAGCTTAGCGGTATTTGCGATTCTGTTCGGCACCCGAAAGGTAAATCTGACTGAAAAGAACACGGGTCTGATGGTCGCCATCGCATTTGAGTCCATCGTCAAACTACTGGCGTTTCTGATCGTTGGCGCCTTTATTGTATACGGCATGTTCGATGGTTTCTTTGATTTGATTAGCCAAGCTAGCCGGGTAGAGTCAGCGCACAATGTCACCCAAAGGGACGGAGCTTGGCTGCTTTACATAGGTCACATCGTTCTTGGTTTATGCTCGGTGTTTTGCCTACCACGTTTATTCCATATCAACTTTGTGGAAAACCGTGGCGAGCAAGAACTGAAAACCGCCCGTTGGGGTTTTCCGCTTTATCTTTTTGCGATTAACTTCTTTGTTTTGCCGGTTGCGCTGGCAGGCAGTGTCATTTTCGCAGACCAGGATATCGGTGCTGATACCTTCATATTAGCCTTGCCTATGTATGCTCAGAATCCCGTTATCACCCTGACAGGCCTGCTCGGGGGCGTAGCGTCGGCGACCAGCATGGTCATTGTAGCAACCTTGACGGTAGGGATTATGGTGTCAAACAACCTGCTGACACCTTTGCTGATTCGAAAAAAGCAATCTATTGAAACCCAGCATCGCTTAGAACCCAAAGTGCTGCTACTGATCAGGCGTCTGACTATCATTTTGGTTATTGCTGCCGCCTACTTATATTATCAGGGCATCAGTCGTTCGGCACCATTGGTCAACAGTGGGGTGATTGCCATGTCACTTTTAGCACAGTTAATGCCGGCTTTTGTGTTTGGCATGTTCTGGCCCAGGGCAAACAAAACAGCCGCTATGTTGGCAATATTATCAGGGGTGATTGGGTGCTTATTGTTGCAGCTTTGGCCTAGCATAAAGGGATCTTATTACTTTGATCCGCCACCGGGTGACATGCAATTGATTCAGGGCTTTATGACCAGTCTGCTGATCAACACCCTGGTGTTTATCCTTGTCGCGGGTATATCGGGACGACCACTCACCAGTGGTTATGAACGCTTCACCCGCGCAGCAAGTCGCTTTGCGCCATTAAGCGTTTCTACCGTGCGTCAGTTAGCTGCCAAGTTTTATTCCCCTTTGGAGCAAGACCAGCTTCACAGGCAACTTGCCGGCATGAATGATGACCAAATTGCGCCCGCCAGTGTTTTGGCAGATGTCGAGCGATCGCTTACTGCGGTATTGGGAAATACCGGAAGTCAGTTGCTGTTAGCGAACGCTGCCGAACATGCTTCTCCGGTGAAAGGCCTGGTAGATATGGTTGAGGAGGTGGGTCAACGATATCAATTTAATCTCGAGCTATTGCAGTCATCTATCGGCCACATTGACCAAGGCATTGCAGTTGTTGACCGGGATCTTAATTTGGTAGCGTGGAACCAGCGCTACGTAGACTTATTCGATTACCCAGCCGCCTTGATTAAGGCGGGTGTTAATGTACGTGAATTACTGGCCTTTAACGCCAGACGTGGCTTATTTGGCAAAGACGCCGACATTGAGCAGGAAATTCAAAAACGCATCGCCTACCTGCAACAAGGCAGTCGTTACAAGTACCAACGCGCTTATGACAACGGCCTGGTTATCGAAATAAACGGCAACCCTATGCCCGGTGGCGGTTTTGTTACCACCTATACGGATATCAGCGAATATGTGGCAACCCAGCAACAGCTACATCAGGCAAAGACTGAACTGGAACACAGAGTCGAGCAGCGCACCCACGAATTAAAGAAAACCAATCTGGCTCTGCAAGAAGCGAAACGCGAGGCGGAGCGCGCCAATGACAGCAAGACCCGATTCCTCGCCGCGGCTGGTCACGATCTCATGCAGCCGTTTAACGCTGCGACCCTATTTACGGCGATGCTGGAACAAAAAACACAAAATTCGCCGTTGGCGGAGCAAGTCGCGGGTGTCAGGCAATCACTGAGCAGTGCCGAGTCTTTACTACGCATGCTGTTGGATATTTCACGACTGGAAACTGGCGGCCTTCAGGCTCAACTGAGTGCTTTTTCGTTGGATGAATTGCTTGCGCCGCTGATTCAGGAATTCAGCGTGATAGCCGAGCAAAAATCACTTAAGTTGCGTTATGTTGCCAGCAGGGTGTGGGTAAAATCAGACAAACAACTACTGCGCCGCATACTGCAAAACCTGATTTCTAACGGTATTCGCTATACTCAACAGGGCACCGTATTGGTCGGATGCCGACGTGTAAAAAACCAAATTTGTATCCAGGTCATTGATACAGGTATCGGGATTCCCGACGACCAACAGCAGGTCATCTTCAATGAATTTCATCAGCTTTCGTCTCACGCAAGCCAACAAGGTTTGGGGTTAGGTTTGACCATTGTCGAGCGTATCAGCAAACTACTCGACCATCCGTTACAAGTGCGCTCTAAGCTTGGCCATGGCAGTTGCTTCGGCGTTCACGTGCCACGGACCACGCCACTACAGACCGTTCATGCCTTGCCCATCCGCACAGACGGGCCCTCACCCAACCTACTCAAAGGTAAGAGCATCATTTTGATAGACGATGATCCACAGATACTAAAAGCCATGGCAGGCCTACTTGGTGACTGGGGAGCGCAAGTGCATTGTGTCAAAGACCGTGACGCGCTATCTCTGGCCGCAAAGCAAGGCGCCGACTTGGTGTTAGCAGACTTCCAGCTGCAGCAGGGTGAAACGGGTATAGAGTGGACTCAATGGCTGTTTTCTCAATGGCAACACCAGGTCCCGGTGATCATCAATTCGGCGAATCAGGATGACAATGTGCGAGAACAAACGTTATTGGCGGGCTTTGCTTTTTTACCCAAGCCGGTAAAGCCTGCGGCACTGAAACGGGCGCTGAAAAAGCAACTAACCGGCGTCTGATACCTGCTGACTGACCTGCTGCGTGAGCATTTGTTTAAACATGACGCCTGCTTGTAAGCGGTTGATTACCTGTAGCTTTTTAAGTATTGCTGAGACGTGTTGCTTGACCGTGGTTTCCTGTACATTCATTTCATATGCGATTTGCTTATTCAACATGCCGTCTGCAACCATGCTCAAAACTTTAAATTGTTGAGGCGTCAAGGTCTCGAGTCTGGCGGCAAACTCCAGATCAGCCTGCTCCGAACAGCCTTCGATGCGACTGGCAAGATCTTCAGGAAGCCAGGTATCGCCTTCCAAGGCAGCTTTTAGAGCGTGTTGAATCGTATCCAAACCTGCCGACTTGGGAATATACCCACACGCTCCGTAATCAATCGCGCGTCGAATAACCCGTGTATCTTCGGTGGCGGATACCATCACAACTTGCACATCGGGGTGATGGGTACGTAATGAGGATAATCCCGCTAAGCCATTGTTTCCCGGCATATTGAGATCAAGCAATACCAAGTCTATTTGTGGGTGCGCATCTAATAAAGTGACACATTCGTCAAAATTACTGGCTTGGGTAATCTCACAGTGCAAAACACTTTCCACCGCTTGCTTCATCGCACTGCGAAACAATGGATGGTCATCAGCGATCAAAATATGCGTCGTCATAACATTTAATCTCTACCGTGGGAATCGCCAAAGATAACACGCCATATCCCCACAAAAAAGGCGGCTAATCAGCCGCCCTTCCGTTCATTGCAATGATTAAAAACGATAACCGACCGTCAAGGATACCGTGCGTGGCGCACCATAATACCCCACTAAGGTGGTATCACCGCCGAAACCTGGCAGGTAATTACCATCGTCGTCTATCCCGCCGACGAACGAATAGCCTCCAACCATGTATTCTTCATCGGTAATGTTCTTCAGGTGCAAACCGGCGTACCAGTGACCGTCAGTATGCTCCCAGTTGATGCTGGCGTTAAACATACCGTAACCGTCTTGCGCCAGCGTCTCATTGTCTTCAAAGATAATATAATCATCCCGGTAATAGTATCCGGCATTAAACGCATACAAACCGTGATCCGACTCCATGACATAATTAGCCGAAAGCGCGAATGTCATGTCTGGGGTGTTGGATAATCCCACTAATGGTGTAGTGATATTTTCATCCTGCTCAAGCTCAGCATCCAGATAACCCAATGCCAAATCCAGCGTGAGATCATCACTGACTGCATAGGTAATTTCAGCTTCTATCCCGGTAACCTCGGATTTTGCGGCATTACCCAGGTTCTGGCCTAATACCGTGGGGTCATTCGGATCCGCTTCGACAACGATGTACTGACGGTCTTTATGATCCAACCAGAATAACGTGATATTAGTCCGCAGGTTGGCATTCCAGTCTTTCTTCATGCCGAACTCTACTGAATCCGCTATCTCTGGATCAGCCGCGCGCTCATTGGTACTTGCCCGAGGGTTGAAGGTGCCGCTTTTGAAGCCTTGTGCGTAGCTGGCAAAGAAGAGTGTATCGGCATCATACTGGTATTCCACGCCCAGACGAGGGGTAAAACGTGACCAGCTTGCTTGTTTTGGCGCGTCTAACACGCCGTCACCATTGGTATCAGTACCCAACGACTGAGGCACGCCAACTTCTGCGCCACGCTGATAGCCATCTACCCAACCGCTGTAGGGGTAAACAGCACCGAGCAAAAAGCCGTAAAATACGCTGGCTTCTTTTTTCTCATCGGTATAGCGCGCGCCTGCAGTTAGTGACCATTTATCGGTCAGGTCGATACTGGTCTGTACATACGCAGCATAGGATTCACTGTTATTGCATCCAGAGGTTTCAAGGGTGAGTCCCAAGCCACCCAGAATTGCATCGAAGATACCGCAAGATTCACTGTCATAGGCGTACAAGCCACCCACCACCGTCATGCCGTCCTGAATATATGACGCTTGTAATTCATGGCTGGTGTTCTCGTCATCGTACACCGCTGGCACATCGAACAGGTTAAAGCCGGTGTTATCAAAGTCGATATTCGTTGGCGAATAACTCTCACGCTTGGCTGCCACATATTTAAGACTTAAATCATCACTTACCGCCCAATCTATGGTCAGGCTCGTGCCCTCCAGTTCAACCTTATTCCAGGTTGGCAAACTGGTGTAAGAGTCATACACCGAGTCCGGCACAGGTGCCTCTACACCAGGTAAAATACTGGGTAATAATCGGTATCCGCCTTTGGAGTTAGACTCATCTTCCGTCTTGTCCCAAGCCAGTTTAATAAATACGTCGTCGCTGGCCTGAAACTCGAGACTGAGTCTGGCAGCCCATAAATCCTTGTTGTAGTTCTCGGTATCGCTACCTGCCGGCGCATCCAGAAATTCACCATAACCATCGCGACTCAGGCTTGCGTAGCCTGCGCCGAGGTAGAGCCTATCTTCAAGAATCGGTAACTGTCCGGTGACCTTGATATCACGTTGACTGTAACTGCCTAATGTTGCCTGAGCATTAAACTGCGCGTCACCGTCCATAGGCTTAGTCACATACTTTACAGCACCACCAACGGTGTTTTTGCCGTATAGCGTTCCTTGTGGCCCACGAAGCACTTCAATACGCTCAACATCGAGCAAATCCAGTACCGCCCCTTGTGGCCTGGCGACATAAACATCGTCAACATAGATACCGACTCCGGGCTCATAACCCCATAAAGGATCCTGCTGACCTACTCCCCGAATAAAGGCTGTCAGTGTTGAGTTAGTGCCGCGGCTGGTCTGTAACGTGGTATTGGGTGAAAACTGCTGAATCTCAGTGATATCTGATATGCCTTTTTCACTCAGCTCCATGGCACCAATTGAGGTCACCGAAACCGGTACTTCCTGCAGGCTTTCTGTGGTTTTTCGAGCAGTGACAACGATTTTTTCTAACCCTTTGTCTTCTTCTGCCGCCGCTTGTTGGGCAAACACAGTGGGAGACGCAATTAATGCACTGCCGACAGCAAGTGCACACAGTGACTTGTTAAACAATTGATTACTCATGGCCGTTCCTTTGCTTATAACTAAGCTGTTGTGATTCATTGTTTTTTTATGCGTAATAACGCAATCTTGTGAATCAACAATACGGCATTTTTACAATTTTTTAACCTGTACTTAAGTACTATATTAAGGGCCTATGGTCTGTTCTAAAGTGCCACTTTGTCATAATTAGATGCTCGCACACTGCCTTTTGAACAAGGCCAGCGTTGCCAAGCAAAACAAAGGATGTAACGGATGCTAAGTATTCTGGGCCTGGTTGGCGGATTATTCTTACTGATTTACCTCACGATCCGGGGAATGAACCTGTTTATCGCCGCCCCCCTGTGCGCATTAATCGTCGCACTTGCCAACGGACTACCCATTTTTCTCGGCGAGGTTAATTTTGTTGCGGCCTACATGAACGGTTTTTCTGCATTTATTGCATCCTGGTTTTTTATGTTTCTGCTTGGCTCACTATTTGGCAAGTTCATGGAAGATAGTGGTGCAGCAGATTCCGTGGCGCGCTGGATTGTCGACAGGCTCGGTATGAAACATGCGGTTCTGGCGGTCGTTCTGGCATGCGCCTTACTTACCTATGGTGGTGTGAGCGTATTTGTCGTGGCGTTTTCCGTGTATCCCATGGCGCTGTCACTATTTAAAGACGCTAACCTACCGCGCAGATTTATCCCGGCAGCGCTGGCGTTCGGTTCTGTGACCTTTACCATGACTTCAGCTGGTTCACCGGAAATCCAAAACTGGATCCCTATTAAGCACCTGGGAACGTCGCCTTATGCAGCATGGGAAGTCAGCCTGGTGGTTGCCGTGTTTATGGCCACCTTTGGTTACTGGTGGTTAAAGCGCATGATAGGTAAAGCGCTGGCAAATGGTGAACGCTTTGAAGCGCGGCCTGAAGACCCGGATATCCCTGAACGGGATTACCCTCATCCAGTTACCGGCGTCATCCCTCTGCTTGTGGTTTTGGGCTTATCTTTCTTTTTGCACGACAGTCTGGCCCAATTAGCCCTTATCGTTGCCCTTGGTGGCGGGGTATTAAGCTTGCTGTTGATTAACCTGCGTCATTTCCACAATCTTTCCAAAGCCATCAACGAGGGTACAACCGGGGCCTTGGTTGCCATTGGTAACACCGCAGCTGTAGTAGGTTTTGGTGCAGTTGCGAAAAATACTGAAGCCTTTACCTTAGCCGTAGATTTAATGACTTCATTGCCAGGTAATGAACTGATTGGCGCTGCCATTGCGGTGAGCGTAATTGCCGGACTCACCGGCTCAGCATCCGGCGGGCAGGCAATCGCATTGCCGCTGATTGGACCGCATTACATGGATGCTGGCGTTAACCCAAATGAATTGCACAGGATTGTGTCAATCTCTTCAGGAGCACTGGACTCATTGCCACACAATGGTTACGTGGTTACCACTATTCGCGCCATCTGTAATGAAACCCATCAGCGTGCTTACTGGCCACTAGGTGCGCTAACCGTTGTCGTGCCCTTTATCGGTCTGGCGATGGCTGTTGCACTGTTTATTATTTTTTAAGGGATAACCCATGAAGTTGATCATCAGCCTTTCTCTAAGTCTAGGTCTGTGGATTGCAGCGGCCACTGAGGCTGTCGCCGACCAACACATGTTGGTCAGTAAACAGGAATTCAGACTGGCTGAATTTACTACCCATGCGGGCGAGAAAATTCATGATTTACGCATTGGTTGGGAGGCCTACGGTAAATTAAATAAAGATAAATCCAATGTCATACTGATTACCCATTTCTTTACCGGTAGCTCTCACGCCGCCGGTAAATATCATAAGGACGATGCAAGTCCCGGCTATTGGGATACGATTATTGGTCCGGGAAAAGCCATAGATACCAATCGCTTCTACGTCATAAGCAGTGACACGCTGGTGAACGCCAATGCCCATGATCCTAACGTCATTACCACCGGCCCGGCCTCTGTTAACCCAACCACCGGAAAACCCTATGGTTTGGACTTTCCGGTTGTCACTGTGCGCGATTTTGTTAACGTCCAAAAAGCCTTGTTGGATTCGTTGGGTATCGAGCGACTTTATGCAGTAGCTGGACCCTCTATGGGATCGTTTCAGGCAATAGAATGGGCAGCGGCCTATCCGGATAAAGTTGCGCGGGTGATTTCTGCGATTGGTAGTGCCCAAACTGATGCCTGGACAACCGTGTCCCTGCATCACTGGGCTATGCCAATCATGTTAGATAAACATTGGAAAAACGGTGATTATTACCAATCTTCCCCCCCACGGGACGGGTTAGTCGCATCGTTAATGATGATTACTCAGCAAGCGTTAGAACCGGCATTTTTTAACCAGGTATTGGCCCACCAACCTTTACAAAGGGATACGCTCGAAAGTGTTGTTGCCGAACACGACATCGTTAGTTGGTTACGTCACCGAGCTGAACAAAGGGCTGATAAAATGGACGCGAATCACATTTTATACTTAGTTCGCGCATCCCAGGCGTTTACCACAGGTTTTGAGAGTAATCTTGAGCAAGGTCTGAAACGCATCAAAGCCAAAGTGCTGTTTTTACCCTCTGCAAGAGATATGCTGCTGTTACCTGAAAACATTCATGCCACGCATCAGCAACTGCTCTCCATGGACAAATCGTCAAAGCTACAGGAACTGTCCGGTGGGCTGGGACATTTGGATGGTGTTGCGGGGATCGCACAACATGCCGACGCCATTCGCCAATTTTTAACCGAAGAGTAAGGACAGACAATGAAACAGCTCGTACTTTCTACTTTGCTTTTAGCCAGCCTGCCGGGTCTGGCACAGCTACCTTCTCTGACCCTGGATAAGCAGAAGATTACCGTGTCTGGTTTGTCTTCTGGTGGCTACATGGCCGCGCAGTTATTGGTTGCACACTCAGATAGAGTCCAAGGAGCAGGGATTATCGCCGCCGGGCCCGTTTACTGTGCTGAAAATAGTTTGATGACGGCATTAGACCACTGCGTGAATAAGACCGATTCGCCAATCCCCATTGATGCGCTGGTGGATACGGTAAGGGATTGGGCTGAGCAGCAAAAAATCGCCCCCCTGGAGCATTTGGAAAAGGCCAAAGTGTGGTTGTTCCACGGTACTCTCGACCAGCGGGTGATTGCGCCGGTTACCAACGCTTTGGCCACGCAATTACAACGCTTGGCACCGACCATGGATATCACCTTTATTGATGATATGCCGGCTAACCATGGGTTTCCAACCAAGGGAAATGGTAGCGAGTGTGGTATCAGCGAGGCGCCCTTTATCGCTGATTGTGATTTCAATGGCGCTGAGCATATGATGTCGACATTGGTCACGTCCAGTCAGCCGTCTGCTAAACAAGCTAGCGGTCAGCTATACACTTTTAGTCAGCAGGATTTGAGTCAGTCGGAGCTTCCCGGGATGGCTGACGACGGTTACCTTTATGTGCCTGCAACTTGTCAGCAAGGGCAAACCTGCAAGGTCCATATCAGCTTGCATGGCTGTAACCAGTTTGCGGAGGCAGATAACATTGGAAAGGCCTACGTGACACTCACCGGGCTAAACGAGTGGGCCGACAATAACAAAACTGTGGTGTTGTACCCACAGACGAAGGCATCGAATATCATGCCATTTAATCCACAGGGCTGCTGGGATTGGTGGGGTTACACCGGGGAGGAGTATGCTACCCAGAGTGGTCAGCAAATTAGGGCCATCATGGCGATGCTGAATAATTTGTAAGCTGAATGCAGATTGAGAAATTGATCGGGAATAATCTGATGGAGCGTAACCTGGGGTATTACTCATTCCCAGGTTGAAAATATGCGCCATGTTATCCTCGCCCTGTTACTTGTGGTTGCATCAGATAGCACAGCCCAGCCGCTAACAATTAACTTCAAAGCTTCGTTCACGTCTGCCCAACAACACATGCTCCGAAACTGGGTCAATCAGGGCGTATCGGCGACCACTGACGTTGTCGGCGAGTTGCCGTTTACCTTGCATGTTGACATCTATTACCGCCAGGGCGAGGAACCAGTGCCTTGGGCTCATACCCGAAAAGGCCAGCGTAAATCGGTTCATCTCTATGTAAATCCGCGTTATTCGGCTAAAGAATTTAAAATAGATTGGACGCTATATCACGAACTCAGCCATATGGCTTTGCCTTATCTGGGAGAGCAACAACGCTGGTTGGCAGAGGGATTTGCCAGTTTTATGCAGTATCAATTGATGGCACATCAGGGGGTGCTTAATCAGGCACCAAATCAACTCTATCGCCAGCGTTTAGCTCAATACCGTGACCACTATGGGTCTCAAAGTGCACAGAGAACCGCTCAACAGCTTATTAACCAGCGACTGTACCCGCCGGCTTACTGGCTGGGCGCAAGCCTGTTTGCCGATATTGACCAGCAGTTAAAGCGATTGAACACCCGTGTTAGCGATATTATCCGACGCTACATTCACTGTTGTCTGCGGGCGGACGTCACCGCTGAGGAATTATTTCATCAACTTGATAGATTGGCGCCTGCTGCCGTTTTTAGCTCAACCCTTGCGCGCTACCAACAACAAAACGCTAACGAGATCGCCACCACTTTTCTTCGCCGATATAACGAGACTTTACAGCAATAAAAAAGGCGCCTCAGCGCCTCTTTTTAATCGTCGAACTTCGGTGGTCCATTCTCCAATAGTTTTTTTACCAGTTGTTGTTCTTCAGGTGAAAGCGCATTGTCACTCTGCGTATGACTGCTGGATGGCTTGTCTGTAACAGGTGATGACAGTGACTGGTCAATTGTTTTGGTTTCCGACGCTTTAGGTTCGTCACTTAATACACCAGACAAGTCGACCGAATCAGCACTGACCGACGGAATCAGATCCAATGGTGCACTTTGTCCTGAAAGACCTGCTGCCTCGGCATCCATATTGGTCACCTTAACACCGCCTAAGTCAATCTTATCCGTCCCTTCTGACTCAATGCCTGCAATTACGGATATGCCGTCTGAACCAGAAGTCGAACTAGTAGCCGGGTCCGCTTCCTCATCAACATTTTTAAACAATCCCAGAAGCATAGTGGAATCAGAATCGGTCGCGACATTCCCGGCCAAATCGGTGATTGACGCATTCACTGACACTAAGCCAAGATCCAAATTAAGAATGTTTGTGGTTTGCCAGTTCCCATCGTTATCCACAGTCGCACTCAAAGAAATCGTCGTTTCCAGACCTAAGATGGTCGCCGTAACTTCTAACGATACTATGGCACCCGCCATTGATGGGTCGGTAGTACCCGATATGACCGGATTCAACAAACTTGGCAATGAGGTAATTTCAAACGCCGGCGGAGTGATATCAATCAGGCCTCCGGTGGAGGTGCTGGTTTGATTGCCAGCATCGTCTTCTACTCTGGCATCGACGGTAAACGCTCCCTCAGGCAGGTTGCTACCTAATGTTACCGAGAATGTGTTATCTGGCTGTACGATACCCGTCAAGGTAGAAACTGTGCCATTTACATCGGTAATGTCGACCACCACGGTGGCACCTACCGCATCAGAAGTACCGGTTATGGTAGGCGTTTGATTATTGGTTGGGTCCAGCGGATTCAGATTCAAAATCGGCAAGGTCAGGTCAATCAAGCCATTGGTGCTGACGGTAGCCAGGTTTCCGGCCGGATCCACTACACTGGCATTGACCGTGAAAGCACCGACTGGAATTGGATCGGTTCCCGGCACCGGCACACTGAAGGTGCCATCCGGCATCACGGTGGCGGTTAAATCCAGTACATCGCCGTTGGTGTCCAGCAGCTCAATGTTGACCACTGCACCGATGGCATCAGAGGTACCACTGATCACCGGAGTAACATCGTTGATATCGCCAATCGGGTTTAAATTCAGTACCGGCAAGGTCAGGTCAATCAAGCCATTGGTGCTGACGGTAGCCAGGTTTCC
>CAXQZJ010000046.1:0-2452 GCA_964228145.1 Alteromonadaceae bacterium
TCCTTCTGAATGCTTTGAATTTTTCAGCGTGTTGCTTTCCTCATGTTAAGCTGGATTAACTCGAAAGATACAAAAAACAACAAGCACTTTTCTACCCATGAAAGGACCCGGTATGCACAGCTACTATCACTTTGTGAGGAAAACCCGTCGCTTCAGTTTGATTGTGTTGATGAATGCGATTCTACTCGCGCTCATGTTCTTCGCGGCGGAAACCTATTTGATAGATGACAGATTTGATTCCATTGTCTTGATCGCAGTCGCAATTATTGAGTGCATGTTGCTTGGCGTAGCGATTTACTTGTGGACTATCAATAAGCAAGTAGAAGTGCGCGTTTCAGCAAGGGAGTTTTACTATCATGACCCTTTGTTCGGCAGCGAAAAATTAACTATTGCTGTCAGCGACATTGTCGCCATCGAGCAGATCCAGAGTGCCTCGAACCGTACATCTCGAAACTTGTTGCGCTTAAAAGATGGCACGTTCCATGAGTTGATGTATCAAAACTACAATATCGACAGACAAGCAATGTTTGATGCACTCAAAAAAGCGAATAATAACATCAAGTTACCCGAAAGCATTTGGGCATACCGGCAAACTCGGCCTAAATGGGCCAAAGCGGCGCGAAAACACGTTGGCTTGGATGATTAGGCGCTATTTGTCACCAGCATGGCTCCCCTGCTTGGCTCGTTGCCGCGACAAACATGCATTAGGCAATGAAATCAATCTGTCTTATATTGGGCCTGTCAATGCTCATACTGCCTAAAGCCGAATGATCCAAGTGATAAAAATCCTTATTGCAATTACGTTGCTAGCAAGCACCACTGTCTATGGCCGCCCAGATGCGGAATCCAAAAGCCTGCCATTGAGCTGTTTTGCTGTTCCTTCAGCGCACTATTCTATTTGCAGTGCACAAACCTATGCTGCGAATAACATCAGTACCGATCTGTTGTTATATCAGTCTGACCAGTATGACAATTTCAGGCTCATTGGTGTTTCTCGTGCAGATATTGGAATCCAATGGTTATGGGGAGTGTCAGCCAGCGGTAAGTACACTATATTGGTTTCCAGCGAAGAAGGTCATTCTACCTACGTTGTTTTCCTCACCCGGGATGTGCTCAATTCTCAGGACGAGGGATTTGATCACCCTGTTGCTGTAGTTTCAGACTATTTTCTGTCCGATTTAATCTATTTGCATGACAATGGAACTGCGATTTTCGCTCGTCTCGGCGGTAAAACTGACGCGCCTGCTGACACCTGCCAATCATCAACGGCGTATCTCTCGGCCAACATCGACCTTGACGCAGATGCCTGTTATGTTGAGGTTAATATCAGCGATTGGTCAGTATCAAAGGCCGACTAGCCAACCATAAAAAGGAATGAATAAATGGATGTAACGACGATGGCACCCGTTAAATTGCAGCAACACCTGGCTGATGTCTTTAATCGACAGGAATATCGTCAGGTCATTCAGTTATTCGACCAGATAGCTTCTTCGGGCCTAAGCACCGACGATATGCAAAAAAGTATCTATCCCCTTTGGTGTTTAAAAGTCATCTCCACCACCATGCTTGGCGAAGATGACCAAACCGCCCTTGATGAAATGGAGCAAATTTGTACCAGCCACCCTTCGCTTCTGGCCGTGAACTGCCAAATGCTGATTTCTATGCAGGCCTACGATCAGGTTGTCAGACTACAAACCCACAGCAGAGCTGCGTTAGCCGCAAAGCTAAAAGTGTATGAGTTGCTAGGCGATGCTAACAAATGGCAATCAACCTTTGAAGGCTTTAATCGACTCCCCGCCCATGAACTAGAGCAACGAATAAAAATCGTCGTCAACGGCAAGGATCACGTATACCCATTACCCCTAATCAAACATTTCAACATTAATAAAGACTTGCCCAACCAGAACATCTTTATCGAGTTCACTGTTGAAGATGAAGAAAACCTGATCACGGGCTGTATACCCGGGATGGATAACGATGGCATATGCGATGAAGGATCGATTACCCTGCAAGGCAGTCTAAATCGAAAATACTCAGTAAGTCGTTTTGATGTGCGAGCAAATACCATGTTCAGTCCCTTTGGGTTAATGATTCAAACCGATGGTGTCACCATCCACATCATGAATTGCCGCTTACTCGATGAGTTGTTTGAAGATACCTGACAGTGAATATGCGGTATTAAACGGATGTTATGTCGACGGAATATCGTTGTTGTCCTAGCGTTCAAGTGACCAAGGGGCTTTTAGTAACCACGCATAAATAATTAATAACGAACAACGCCGTCGTCACTGAACGACTAATTCTGTTAGTCAATGCATCGTGTTTTCCTTGGGTGCATTATGGTTCATTTATTATCGGTAACCCTGTTGTGGGCATTTTCCTTTAGCCTGATTGGCGTATTTTTGGCGGGCCAAGTCGACAGTTGGTTCTCAGTCCTTACCAGGGTTGCTTT
>CAXQZJ010000047.1:0-20989 GCA_964228145.1 Alteromonadaceae bacterium
GAAATACGCTGACCCGCAAACTCAAAGAGTTGTCACTGCCCTAAAGGCTCAAAAGCCGATGGACTTTCCCTGCCAATCCAAATAGTGCAGGCGACCTTCGGCTTTTACATCTTGCATCACTTGCCACAGGCATTCGGCAACGAAGGCGGGACTGAACAACTTACCGGCGGCTACATTACGCTGAAACGGTTGGGATAAAGGAGTATCCGTCGTGCCCGGATGAAACGACAGCATGACAAGTTGTTTATGCTGGCGAGACAACTCGACACATGCGCTTGCCAATAACATGTTAAGCGCGGCTTTGCTCGCCCGATAACTGTACCATCCACCCAGACGATTATCACTGATACTGCCAACCCGTGCGCTGAACACCGCAATTTTCATCGCCGGCGAATAGCTTATCAATGGTACCAACGCCCGAATCCACTTAATCGGTAACCAGGCATTGACCGACATCAGGCGGATGAAGCTGTCCTGATTCAGGTCTGCAAGTTTTTTTTCCGGCATGATGTGTTCGTCGTGCAACATGCCATTACAGATTATCACCTGGTCAAATGCTTTTTGAGCGTCTATCCAGTCGTCAATCAGTCGCTGAATCTGTTCATCGCTGTTGTCACATGTTTGAACTTCGCATTGGGTTAGCGAGAGTGCCCTACGGCTGACTGCCACCACTTCAAATCCTTGCTCATGCCAGTGTTCAGCGACTGCTTTGCCGATACCACTGCTGGCACCAATAATCAGCACCGCTGACATTAGCGTCCTACCGTCATGATGTCTGCCAGTGGCTTACGCTGATTAGGACGCTCTGCCTGACGGGTTTCTTCATCAGCCTCGCTCAAATCAGCCAATTTGCCTACTGCAAACCCCATCACCACCTTGTGAGTTTGAGTATCCAGGCTCAGATAATCGGCAATCTCTTGGTGTTTGATTCCGCCCATTCCGTGGGCGTACCAGCCTTCTGTACGCGCCTGCAATGCAAGCGACATCCAGGCTGCCCCGGCGTCGAATTCGGCATACTGATTATCTTTCTGATTTTTACTGAAGTGTTTTCTCACCACTAAAAAGCCAATTAATGATGTGGACTTTGCCCATTGCTGGTTGCCTTCCACCAGCAACGCCAGGTATTCACTAAAGCTGGCAGCATCGCTGAGATAAAAGTGCCAGGGTTGTTCGTTGTAGCAACTCGGTGCCCATCGCGCGGCTTCGATAAGCCGATCACGGACATCATCGGGTAATTCAACGGAAGTGAAGTAACGAGGCGACCAACGCTGAACAAACTGCTGGTCGACACCGGTTAAGCCATGCCGCTGGCTAAAGTCGATATCTTTTTGGGATTGCATAGGCACTCCTTTCAAATGCGCTGTAGAAACGAATCAAATTCATATAATCTTACTAAACCCATGTTAACGCTACGTAACTAGCCCCAGCTTAGTTCAAATTAGGAAATGTTATGAAAAGCACGTTGGAGCAATGGCGTATGCTACAAGCCGTCGTCACTCATGGCGGTTTTAGTCAGGCGGCAGAGGCCGTGCACAAAAGCCAGAGCACCATTCACCACGCAGTGCATAAACTCGAAGATCTATTGGGCGTAAAACTGCTTGAAGTGCGTGGGCGAAAAGCAATTCTGACCGATGATGGTGAATTGATGTTGCGCAGAGCAAGTTACGTACTCAATGAAGCCAGTAAGCTCGAAGATATCGCCAAGAACCTTAGCCGGGGTGTCGAAAGTCGTCTCAATATTGCAGTGGATGAGGCCTTTCCCCAGCACCTGATATATCAGGCGTTGGCCACCGTTTCGGCCGAGTACCCCCATCTGCGTGTGGAAATTCACGAAACAGTATTATCCGGCACCGAGGACATTATGCGCAAGGGTATTGCGGATTTGGGGATCAGTGGTTTTGCCCTTAGCCAGTATACTCACCAGCAATTGTGTCACGTTACCTTTGTCGCTGTCGCACACCCTGACCATCCTCTGCACCAACTTGAAAACATTAGCTTTGAGGATCTGAAGTCTCATCGCCAAATCGTTATCCGTGATTCAGGCATTCACCAACAACGTGATGTCGGATGGCTTGGTGCAGAGCAACGCTGGACAGTCAGTAATCTGCGTACCAGTATCGATTTAATCAGTAAAGGATTCGGGTTTGCCTGGCTACCCGCGCCAGAAGTCGGCGCACTAATGCAGGAGGGTAAACTCAAAATGCTGCCCCTGTCCGATGGACGCGCCAGAGATGAACGTTTCTATTTGAACATTCGCGACCCAGACCAACTCGGACCCGCCGGTCGTGCCTTTATTGAGCGTCTGCATCAATCTATTCAAGACGAGGTTTCTAAAAATAAGAACGAAGAAGGTTATATTTTCTAATTTTATTCTAAAAAATAGATCTTAAACTCTCTGTATACCCTTTAAGGAGAGTTTTATGGACTACATTCGTAAACACAACGAGCGCGGCAGTGCAGATTTTGGCTGGTTACAGAGCCAGCATAGTTTTTCCTTTGGTCGTTACTATGACCCGGCCCATATGGGCTTTTCAGTGTTAAGGGTGATCAATGATGACAAGGTTGCCCCCGGCGCCGGCTTTGACACCCATCCCCATCAGAATATGGAAATCATCTCAGTGATCACCGAGGGCACCATCGCCCACCGGGATAGTATGGGAAATGAATACCGTATCCCTGCCGGTGACGTGCAGGTGATGAGTGCAGGTACGGGCGTCACTCATTCGGAGTTTAACGCCTCTGACACTGATCCTTTGTCGTTTTTACAAATCTGGATATTGCCGTCCAAGCAAAACGTTGCGCCGGCCTATCATCAGAAAACCGTGCTGCAAAATACCGATGTGGAATTGTTGGTCTCACCAGATGGTCGCGATGGTAGTTTACCCATCAATCAGCAAGCTTTTATCCACCGAATCAGTCTCAAATCAGGCCAGATCTACCCCCTTTGGACGCAACAAAGCGCCGGGTATTTGCATATCGTATCCGGTCAGGTTGATATCGAAGGACAAGACTTTGGTCAAGGAGACGGCATTGGCTTTCAACCTAACCGACAAGCCACCCTGCGCGTAACAAGTGAAACATTCAGCGCCCTTTGGTTTGATCTTCCGGCTGACTAATTCACGTATAACGGCATTCACGGATTAATACGGAATGCCTTAGTGAAAACCGGCCTGATAC
The DNA here is from genome assembly GCA_964228145.1 of Alteromonadaceae bacterium. Classification (GTDB taxonomy): domain Bacteria; phylum Pseudomonadota; class Gammaproteobacteria; order Enterobacterales; family Alteromonadaceae; genus Pseudobowmanella. Next base: position 3,178 of record CAXQZJ010000047.1, read on the forward strand.
TCGCTGACCAACTGAGCTTACAACTTGCCACGCTGCGTTATCTGGATAAACGCAGCGACACCATCGTTATGGCAGAGGTCAACACAGAAGCGACCTATGTTGCCCACCACAAGCAGAAAATCGCATTTCTGTTCAGTGCAATGCGTCACTTTGCAGAAGAACTCCGCCAGCAAGGCTGGCAGGTTGACTACTTCGCCTATGACGCCCATTCTCACCAAGGCCTGCGTGATGTAATGGCTGCCCATTGTAAACAACATAATGTCGAGGAAGTGGTCGTCACCCATTGCGGAGAATACCGACTTCAGCACGATATCGACAGCAATTGGTGCCAATTACTTAACGCCACCATCACTTGCCTTAAAGATGATCGCTTTATCTGTGACATTGATGAATTCAGTCAGTGGGCGGCCGGAAGAAAACAACTGCGCATGGAATATTTCTACCGCGAAATGCGTAAGAAAACTGGCTTGCTAATGGAAAATAACGAGCCTCAGGGTGGCCAATGGAATTTTGATGCGGATAACCGCAAAAAATACGATGGGTCACCGTCTATTCCCGCATTGCCGGCATTTAACCGTGACGACATCGACGATGAGGTGATTGCACTGGTTAATACCCAGTTCGCCGACCATCCCGGGCAACTGGCTGATTTTGCCTGGGGCACCACCCGCAAGCAGGCTCAAGCCGCGCTGGGGCACTTTATCCAACATAGGTTGCCTTGGTTTGGCGATTATCAGGACGCTATGGTGCAGGGTGAGGACAGTCTGTTCCATTCCTTGCTATCCCCTTACATCAATTGCGGCTTACTTGACCCAATGGATGTCTGCCAAGCCGCCCAGCGGGCGTTTGACCAACAACACGCCCCTTTAAATGCCGTTGAAGGCTTTATCCGCCAAATCCTTGGCTGGCGGGAATACGTACGCGGCATTTACTGGCTGAAAATGCCTGATTACAAGAGCCTCAATAAGCTCGGCCATGATCGCCCCTTACCGAAATATTATTGGAGTGGCAAAACAGACATGCTGTGCATGGCCGAAGCATTCCGAAATACGTTCGACAACGCCTATGCTCACCATATTCAGCGTTTAATGGTAACGGGAAACTTTGCTTTGATTGCCGGTTTAGCCCCCGAACAGGTGTGTGATTGGTATCTGGCGGTATATGCAGATGCCTACGAATGGGTAGAGTTACCCAATACGTTGGGCATGGTGCTGCATGCAGATGGCGGTTATTTGGGCTCCAAACCCTACGCTGCATCAGGAAAATATATCCAGCGAATGTCGGATTACTGTAAGCAGTGCCGTTATAAGGTCACTACAGCGGAACAAGAAAACAGTTGCCCGTTTAATTCACTGTACTGGCATTTTTTATATCGACACAAAGCTCGTTTCGAACAAAATCCTCGAATGGCCATGATGTACCGCAGCTTCTCGCGCATGAGTGAAGCTAAGCAAGATGCCATTCTGTCCCGCGCCGACCATCTGCTCGCGAACCTTGATGACCTTTAAATATGAGTAATAAGCGTCCGTTACCAGAAAAGATCTGTATTCACTGTCAGCGCCCGTTCAATTGGCGGAAAAAATGGGCGCGTTGTTGGGATGAAGTCCGATATTGTTCGATTCGCTGTAAAAGGGAGGCTCGCAGGCAATGATAATTTTATGGTTACGCGATGACCTACGTTTCCATGATCATGCTGGTTGGCAACAGATTGCCAACCAGGATACCGCCGTCAAAGTCGTGTATTTTGCTGATCCAGCAAACATGCAACCTGATAAATTCGGTCTGCAAGCCATCGGCAAGGGGCGCCACCAACAACGCGTGGCGTGTTTTCAAGAGCTGCGTCAACGTTGTAGATTAAATAGGGTTGAATTTGAGCTGGTAAATCAGTCCCCCGTTGACTGGTTTTGTCAGCAACACCAACAGATAACCTCAGTGTATACGGCACAACCGCAGGCGCCCTATGAGTGCCAGTGGCTGCAAAAGATCAAAGATCTGAATATTGATGTGAGCCTTTATTCAGCCCAGAGTCTGTTTGAACAACAGCAAATTGACGCACTTACATCGCCATTGAGTGGCTCGTTCAGTCGCTTTCGTAAAAAAGTCGAGGGGAAGCTCGACGTTCCAAAACCCCTGCCTTCAATGATAACGCAAGCCGAGATTTCATCCTCGCGTTCTGTGCAGCCTGACTGGCCTCATGGAGAAGTTGCCGGTCGGCAATGGTTGCATCACTATCTGTTTGAGCAGCGAGCTGTTGCCCACTACAAAACCACACGCAACGCATTGCAGGGCCGTTATTTTGCCAGTCATCTGAGTCCTTATCTGGCTTCAGGCGCCCTGTCAGCCCGCGAGGTGTGGCATCAGGTTGGCGCCTATGAGGCGCAGTTTGGTGACAGTGAGCATAGCTATTGGCTCAAATTTGAATTGCTCTGGCGCGAATTTTTCCACTGGTCTTTGCGTCTTCACGGTCGCGATTTTTTCCGTTATCAGGGATTGTGCCAACAAGCTTTGCCAGCGCCTGAGCACGATCAGCAGCGGTGGCAGGCATGGTGCATGGGAAAAACAGGTGTCCCAATGATAGATGCCGGAATCAAAGAGCTCCTCGAAAGTGGCCATATCTCCAACCGTCTTCGCCAAAACATGGCCAGTTACTTTATTCATCAACTGCGGCTCGACTGGCGATTAGGAGCGGCTTTCTTTGAACAGCACCTACTCGATTTTGATGTTGCCAGTAACTACGGGAATTGGGCCTATATTGCCGGTGCAGGCCATGACCCAAGACAAGGAAGACAATTCAATATTAATAAGCAGCTTAGCCAATACGATCCCAAATTGACTCACATCAAACTGTGGTTACCGCAACTGAGTCATTGCGGATTAAAAGACATCGTCAATCACACGCGCGGTCAAAAACGCATAGTTGACTATCCGGCTCCTGTTGTCGCATTTTCAGATTAGCATGCTACAAGTCGTCTGGTTTAAACGTGATTTACGTTGTTTCGATAACGCTGCACTTAGCGTGGCAGCACAGTCAGGGCCAGTTTTAGCTGCGTATTGCATTGAGCCTGAGTATTGGCAACAGCCCTTTACCAGCCTGCGACAATGGCGCTTTGTCCGCGATGCAGTACAGCAGTTGGATGTCCGATTAAGGAAAATCAGTCGAAGCCATACTGGCCTGCAATGTTTTAACAGCGACATATTGACTATGTTGAGCCAAATTTTTCGGCAACATGGTCGCTTTCGATTGCACAGCCATCAGGAAACCGGTGGTCAGTGGACATGTGAACGCGACAAGGCCGTAGCAAGATGGTGCCGCGAGCATGATATCGAGTGGCAACAACACCCCCAGTTCGGTGTACGGCGACCCAATCCTGAACGTGATAGCTGGAGTGACTTCTGGCAACAACAGATGAGTAGCCAGGTGGTGGCCGAACCTAGGTTACACTCACTGGTTGGCGCCGATACCGCCATTGAAGCGCATGCCACTGAAGCGACTTTGGGTTACGAACTGAATAGCCCGGATACGTTACAAGTTGGTGGTGAGAAAACTGCAGTCACACTGCTCAACACTTTTTTGCATCGCCGCAGCCGCGACTATCGCTTCGCCATCAGTTATCCCCTAAAAGCTGCGTATGCAGGCTCAAGGCTAAGTCCTCACTTGGCTTATGGCTGCATCAGTATGCGCTATTTAGTGCAGAAGCTCAGTCGTTTCACCGACGAGGTGAAAGATGAGGCAACCCGTCGCAGCCTGGAATCCTTTGCCTCCCGCTTATGGTGGCATTGTCACTTTATCCAAAAACTTGAAGACGATGTCGGCATGGAGCAGGACAACCTGCACCCTGCCTACGATTCTTTAGACCGGCAGTTAAACCCTACTTTATTTTATGCATGGCAAACCGGTAACACCGGCTGGCCTCTGGTCGATGCGGCGATGCGTAGCGTTAATCAAACGGGTTGGCTGAATTTTCGATTGCGAGCTATGTTGGTATCGATCGCAAGTTATCCATTGTGGTTACCCTGGCAGCAGCCAGCCCTGCATTTAGCCAGACAATTTACCGACTTCGAAGCAGGAATACATTTCCCGCAAATTCAAATGCAAGCAGGCACAACGGGGATTAATATCCCTCGCATGTACAATCCAACTACCCAAGCGACCAAGCTGGATCCTAAGGGCGAATTTATTCGTCAATGGGTGCCAGAACTCAACGCCGTGCCAAATCAATGGATCCACCAACCCTGGCGTCTTCCGCTGTCAATGCAGGAAAAATATGGCGTACACATTAATCTGGATTACCCTGAACCTGAGGTTAATTTCGAACGGGCGGTGCGCGCTGCCCGCGCAAAGCTCACCGCATTGCGCGATAATTCATTTGCAGAGCAGGCGAAAACCATTGGACACCGGCATGGCTCGCGGCGGCGCAACACCATGGGTGAGCGCCAACCAAATCGTCAGCAGCTATCGCTGTTCGAACAGGCCGATGATTAGAGCGCTTTTACACCGGCAATGATGGCCCGCGCAAAATGGCTCGCTTTAGCTTTTAAATCAAAATAATCTGGATGCGTGAGCCAATGTACAATTACCGCATCGATAGAGGCATGCAGATAACGTGCGCCGAGCTGAACATCAAAATCCACGGGAAGTTGCTGGCATTCGATCGCCCGGGTCAATGTTTTAATCCGTCGTTGTTGAAACGTATCGTGCCACTCTTGCATGCGCGACTGGGTTTTTTGTTGGCTCATCACGCCGTGTTCGATAAGCAACATGCTGACAACCTGGCGAAAAGTGGCATCCTCCGTCAATTTGACAAACAACAAGGCGATCATTCGTTCAAAACTACCCAGCGGATCTGTGGTCTCTGAACTGCGCGAGGCAGCTGAAATTTCGGTAAGCGGGCCTGCCACCTGGACCCAAAGCGCGTCGAAGATGTCCCATTTATCTTTAAAATGCCAGTAAAGCGCGCCCCGGCTCAGGCCTGCTTGTTTGGCTATCTGAAGTAAGCTGGTCGAACTAACGCCTTGTTCAGCAAAGAGATTTAGGGAGGTTGCGAGAATTAATTGACGGGTTTGTTCTGCTTCTTCTTTAGTACGGCGCATAAGTGCCCTTTTTTATTATTTGTTAGCAAGCTGATCTGGATATTCCAGAACCGATACAGCCCCAGTAATATGTTAAGTATTATGCCAAATACTGACCAAATAACAAACTGTTAACTTATTCCACCTGGGAGAAGAAATCCATAACAGGGCTGGTTTATGCTTTGTGTCGCTGGTAATGTCATCCCCAACAACCCTTTAATTTTGCCACCATGATCAAATTACGCGATTTGCAATATCTCGACGCTGTCGATCAGTATAAACATTTTGGTAAAGCCGCAGAAGCCTGCTTCGTCAGCCAGCCTACCCTCAGTGGTCAATTGATTAAGCTAGAGGAGCAACTCGGACTTCAATTAGTTGAACGGCACCGACGCAACGTGATGCTCACGCCCGCAGGTCAGCAACTGGTTAAACAGGCCCGTCAGGTGTTAAGCGCCGCCGAGCAGTTTGAAATTACGGCTCGTACGCTACTCGATCCGTTAGCTGGTGAGTTGCATATCGGACTGATCCCTACACTGGCGCCCTATCTACTGCCTCACATCATGGCAGGCTTGAATCAGGATCTGCCGAATATCGGCTTTTATCTGCATGAAGACAAAACCCCCAACTTGCTTCAGCAACTGGACGCTGGAAAACTGGATTTGCTGATCCTCCCCTGGCTCGACGACATGCATCAGTTTGAGCGATACGATTTGTTCGAAGAGGAATTGGTGTTGGCGGTACCAGTCAACCATCCTTTGGGGGAAAAGGATAAAGTTAAACTCAGTGACCTCAAGGGTCAGCAAGTGCTGACGCTGGAAGATGGACATTGTCTGCGGGATCAATCACTAGGCTATTGTTTTACCGCAGGAGCGAAAGAAGATCACCGTTTTCAGGCCACCAGCCTGGAAACCTTGCGATATATGGTTGCCAGTAATATGGGCATCACCATGTTACCGGAGCTGTCTGTCACCGAAAAATCCAGTGCAGGTGTACGGTACGTGACATTCGAGCAGCCTGCGCCAACTCGCCAAATCTCGGTGGTGATTCGGCCTCACTTTTCAAGAATGGAATGTGTTCGCGCCGTCGTTAAAAGCATACGAACATCAATGCAGCCTAAACAGAGTTAGCCCACGTCAGGGCTGTTCTGGGCTTGAAGTCGTTATCGTCGGAACCTTGTACCATAGCGCCTTTCGCGCAAGAGGTGTGTTTGGCGGTAGCACCGGATTTTCCAACTGATAAATAGTCCGCTCTGACAGACGCGCCTTTTCCAACATGGGTTCAAAGGTGCGCTCAAACAGTGCATCGTAGCGACCGGACTCAATGGCCTTTTCCAGTCCCGTTTCAATCAGATTTGCCAGCACCTTGTTCTTGCGGTTAACAAAGAAATACACTGCGGTGGGATAATATAAGCCTAACTTCTGTTCAATCTGAATCGGGTAACGTGATTGCCAACGGTCTTGCTCATGCCAAATTTCTACGACGGAGCGAGGAAATAATTGGGCTTGTTTACTGCCGACAACGTCGAACAATTTGTCATACATAGCCGAGTTAACCACCTCGAAACCGTTAAATTGCAGTATTTTGGTGTCTGGCCAGTCTTTCCCCTGAGCCACTTTATAACTGCGTAGCCCAGCAAGATCATTGACTTTGCCTAACCCATCAATGGCATCGTCATGAGCAAAAAACAGGCGCAGGCCAATCAGGCCTTTGTATATTGGCACCCTGATGGGTAATAACTGATTTTCCCGATTCGCGTCTGTCATGCTCCATAACACTTGAATTTCTCTTGAAGCGGCAAGATTTTTCAGCGCTTGGCCTTGTTCATAGCGATTGGCTGAGGGAATCAGACGGTATTTTACGCCGGTCTCGTCGAGCGCTAACTGAAGGAGTTCGAGGGGATAATGTTCATTAGGATTCTGGCTGTCATTAAACTGCGGATAAACTAATTCCCATACAGCAGCCTGGCTACTGTGGGGCATCCAACTCAACACACTCAACAACATCAAAGCGACAAATTTAGGCACTAAGGTTTTCCCTTACTGTGGTCAGAATGTACTTCACCTGTTCGGCTTCCAGTTTAATTGTATAAGAAAATGGAAAATCTCTGCCTACCGCGGTTGACCCATTTATGCGCCGCCAGCGCACAGTACAAAACATCATGTCATCGGCAAGGCGCATCTGGGTTTGCACCTCAGGCGCTAACTGACACTCTGCTGACACTATCAACTCTGCTCGCAGTGCCTCGATATGCTCGCTTAACGACAAATTATCGTGAATCACGGTTTTGTCGTCTCCGCACATATCCATGTAGGGAACAGAATAATACTCGGCGAGTTTATCGGTTTTCCCCTGATGTAATTGTTCAGCATAAAACTGAAAAAAATCTGCAACCGTCATCCAGGTCCCTTATTCAATGCCGATGTACTTGTGTGTTTGTATCGATAAACGCCAGTTGTTGTCAATGCATTCATCAATCGCTAATTGGGTGGCCCGCTGCTGTTGGCTTATTGGCTGTAAATACACAAGAGTATTCTCGCTGTGCACACCCCGTTCCAATAACGCTTTGAGCTCATCAATGTGCTTTCTCATCGCCACCGGATGTTTAATTTCATTGGCAACTGACAATGCCTGATCCAATACTGCGTACCCGCCTTTCATATCCACTTTAGGCGACACGGTAACCCAGGTACGCGGATCGCACTGGACTTCAAAGGTGCCGCTGGTTTCAATTTGTACGGAATAGCCATTATCTATCAGGCCCTTCGTCAAGGGGCGTAAATCATACATACAAGGCTCACCGCCGGTAATGATGATGTGCTTTGCTTTATAGCCCTGTTCTCGCAGCAACTTAAGCACAGCCTCTGGCGCAGCCGTAAACCAGCGATCGTCCTCTTGCTCTTTGGCCAATACGTCTGCCGCAGGCCGTTCGCGCCCGGGGTCCACTTCCCAGGTGTGTTTTGTATCGCACCAGCTGCACCCTACCGGGCAACCCTGAATACGGACAAAAACCGAAGGGACACCAGTAAACGCCCCTTCGCCCTGAATCGATTGAAAAACTTCATTTATCTTATACATATAGCTATTTCGTTTAGGAATACTATCTACTATTATGCGTTGCAATTACGCCCGTCATTGAACAGGACCACCCATGTCAAACAAAGCCGTCGTTATCTATTCAGGTGGTATGGACTCATTCACCTTGCTCAACCGCGTTCTGCGTGCTGGCAAAGACGTCCATGCACTGTCATTTGATTATGGACAAAAACATAAAAAAGAACTCGACTATGCAGCTTCTGTTTGCCGCTCGCTGCAAGTGCCACACAAAGTAGTCGACATCACCAGCATAAATCAGTTGATTGCCACCTCTGCATTAACCGCAGACATCGACATGCCTGAAGGCCACTACGCTGATGACAACATGAAACAAACTGTTGTGCCTAATCGTAACATGATTTTGCTTTCACTGGCTGTTGGTTATGCGGTTTCTCTGGAGGCCTCTGAGGTCTATTACGGCGCTCACGGAGGTGATCACGCGATCTACCCCGACTGCAGACCGCTTTTTGTGGAAAAAATGAACCAGGTTTGTGCCATAGCCAACTATCAGGCTGTCAGTATTGAAGTGCCCTACTTACATGCCGACAAGGGTGAGATACTGGCTGATGGACTGGCGATGGGGCTGGATTACAGCCAAACCTGGACCTGCTACAACGGGCGGGAGAAAGCCTGTGGCAAATGCGGTGCGTGTCAGGAGCGGCTGGAAGCCTTCGAGACCCATGGCCAATCCGACCCCTTAGACTACGAATAGCCAGCATCAGCTGGCTAATTTTAGTACCACGACTCCACTGATTATCAGCAAAATTCCAAGATAGCGGGCCAAACTGGCAGGGTCACCGAAAAACCAGACGCCCACCAGAAACGTTCCGGCAGCGCCAATCCCTGTCCATACGGCGTAGGCTGTGCCTAAGGGAATGTGCTTTTGCGCCAGCCATAACAGAAAACCGCTCAAGGCCATAAACACCACCGCCATGGCAATGCCTAACACTGTGTATTTGTCGTTTTGAGCAATTTTTAGCCCGACGGGCCAGCCGATCTCCGTTAATCCGGCCAAAATCAGATAAAGCCATGCCACCAGATGTTACTCGTTAATGGGTTATGCACGTAAGATGGTATGAGATATGGTTCTTTCAATAGCCAGTGAGCCAAGTAGCTGGCTCACTGCGATGGCTTACGCTGAGAGATTACTGAGTAACGAAATATTCCAGTTCCCGGATAAAGTGCTTGAGTACCGGATTCATGCGCGTGTGTTTTCCATTCATGACAAACAATTTGTGGCAAAATACAAACTCATCGCCACCGATAGCAACCAGATCTTCTCCACAAGGGTGACTGTCGACAAAATCATCTGGCAGCAAGCCTATGTATTCACCGGTAAGAATACCGGGCAGGCAGGATTCATATGAGTCTGAAAACGTTTGAATATTGAGCCGGCGCTCGTTACCTATGTAATTGGCTGGTGACATGCCGGTAATGCCAATGGCAGGAAACCCTTTCAAATCTTCATTGTTGGGAATGTTTTCCCCGTATTTGGCTAACGGGTGATTTTTGGCGCAATACAATTGCCCTTCACAGCTGGCTGGCAGCTCATGGAAAACAATCGACTCTGGCTTGACCATATCATAACAAGACACCACCAGGTGGCATTCACCTGATAATGCGGAGTGTTCTACTTCATTGTACAAACGGGTTTGCACGTTAAAGTGGATATCTTCGAACTTTTCCATTGCTGATTTAACCGAGCGGCTTACCGCGCGCACCGCATCAACCGGTAAGCCAGCCATCATTACAATGGTCAAATGCCCAGAGTAATCGTCATGTAAGCTCTTGAGATTAAAAACAAAATTATCGAACGCATTGAAAATTCGTTTGGTTTCCTGAAAAACCACTTCCCCTTCCTTGGTCATTTGAAACCCACCGCGGCCACGATGGCACAATACCAATTCCAGTCGTTCCTCAAGCTTTTTAATTGCCGCACTGATATTCGGCCTTTGCATTCGCAGCACAGGCTCGGCAGCCGTAAAGCCATTACAGGACGCAACAGCAAAGAAAACCCGCAATAATTTTATGTCTGATTCTTGTAAGCGGTTTAACATTTGGACCTTATCCTTATAGGTATAGTAATCAATACTATAAAGCCCTTTTAGTCACGTGCAACAGTTATTTGAGCAATTTTGTTAAATTATAACCCGCCAAATAACTGCGCAACTTCTCAACTTTCTAACCAGCGAGGATACTCTCTGTGTTAATTGTTGAGTTGCTTTTCAATCAAGCGCTCGGCCTCTTCAAGATCAAATTCACTGACTGCCTGAAAAATCGCTTGCGCTCGCTGATTGCCGGGGGATTCTTTTAATAGTTGATTCGCTAACGCACTTGCTTTGATCATATCGCTATTCAAGGTCGCAGCCAGCTTACTCAATGTATGGGGGTTAAGTTCGACCGCGTTATTCTGCTCAACCATTCCCTCCGGGTGCTCGATCAGTCCATGGGAAAGTAACCAGGATGATAATTTCGACAGGCTCTTAATGCTTAACACTAAGGTCTCAATTTGCTCTGGTTGTAACGGTTTTTGATATTTGATCGAATCTTCAATCTGTTCGGCATGGCGAGAAAGCTCAAAGGCTCCCATATTGGCTGCCGCCCCTTTGAGGTTATGTACCAGGTGCGATAATTCATGCCATTGCTGGGCCTGATAAAGGGCGCGAATCTGCCGGTAGCTGTGCTGATATTGCTGCACAAACTGACCAAGCAATTCGCCCATCACAGCATATCGGTGCCCCAGGTTTATCCATAATTGGGTAAAATCAAATCCCTCCAGCGAGGTCAATGCAATATCAGCTCCCTCGTCGGGGATTCGGGCCCGCCCTTGTTCTGGCTCCGCATCTTTGGATAAATACTGCGATAACTTCGGCAGCAATTTATCCGGTTCTATTGGTTTAGAAAGAATGTCAGTCATTCCTGCATCGCGCATTTGCTGTTGCTGCTCAGGCAGCGTTTGCGCGCTCATCGCTATAATCGGCAAATCTTGACAAGCTGGCATATGTTGACGAATAAACTGCGTTGCTGAGATGCCATCCATTACCGGCATTTGCACATCCATCAATACCAGATCCACAGCCTGAGACTCCAGGGCAGCAATTGCCTCGCGACCGTTATTCGCACTGCACACTTGATAGCCCTGGTCTTGCAGCAGTACCTTTGCGACCTGAATATTAATGGCGTTGTCATCGACCACCAATACGTTAAAGGTTTTCTGCTCAGCCTTTGGCTTATGCTTACTTACTTTTTGTTTTTCCTGCCATAGCTGCGCCAACTGGTGTGGGCCAACCGGCTCTACCAGCACATGCCATCCCTCTTCAACTTGTGCTAACTCTTCTAAATTACGACAGACCACCACAGAGGACTGGCGCTCATCGGGTTTCCGACGTTCTAATCGCGTTAATTGATGTAAGGTATTCGATTGTGCCACCGATGCCACACTGCTATCGGCGACTCCGACTTGTTCACACCAGGATATCAGGTCAGTAATTGCGGCATCTGCGTCGTCATTGCTTATCAGTGTTTTATCCCCAAAGCGTTGGCGCAAATTGGCACCTATAGTGACTTGCGTGGTTGGGCGCAAATTCACTGTGAACCAAAAACGACTGCCTTGTTTTTTGACGCTGCTGGCTTCCAGCCGGCTTTGCATGGCTTGCAAGATCCGGTTACAAATGGTTAAGCCCAATCCGGTACCACCATGTCGCCGGGTAATAGATGAATCTTCTTGAGTAAAAGCCTCAAAAATGCTCTGCATTCGCGATTCGCTAATCCCCGCTCCGGTATCTTGAACGCTAAACTGTACGTCCTGACGAGATAGCGCCTCTACTCGAATTTCGATGCTGCCTTGTTCGGTAAACTTAATGGCATTGGACAGCAGGTTGTTAAGGATCTGTTTGAGCCGGAAATTATCACCGTGATAATGCGTGTATAAGGAGGGGTCGACATACAAACCCAGTCGTATCGACTTTTCCAACGTCAATGGCGACAGTAAATTGACCACAGACTCCACTGTTTTGGCGATATCGAACGGCTGGTTGTTCAGACTCACGCCGACAGCTTCTATCTTCGAATAGTCGAGAATGTCATTAATAATATTCAGTAGAAGCTGCCCCGACTGCTCAGCTGCGGTTATCAATTGCCGGTGATGGCGATGCTCTACACGCTCGGAAAGCAGATATAACATACCCAGCATGCCATTTAACGGCGTGCGGATTTCATGGCTCATGTTAGCCAAAAACTCTGCCTTTGCCCGGCCAAACTTCAGGGCTTGGTCCCGAGCTTGTGAAAGCTCTTCGGTACGTGTTTGTACCTGCTGCTCCAGACTTTCCGCCAAGGCTGCCAATTTCTGATTAGCCTGATAGAGTTCCCGGCTTTTATTTTCCAAAATGGTTTCAGCATCCAGGCGAGCTTGTTTCTCCCGTTCAGCGCGTTTTCGCAAGCGGGCGATCTGCGCTTCTAGTTGCGCTAGCTTCTCATTCATAACAGTCTGATAGTAAAGGTTTCTTCTGCCGTATCAGCGTCTGAGGTTGTGGTACGGGAAATCTCTACCGGGGTCTGATAGTAATCTGCCGACGCCTGAATTAAGCCGTGGGCAAGATCTTGCAGGTGCCGCCGCGAACGATAATGCAGCACCAGGGTCTTGGGGTCTTCTAATTGATGACTAAAATGAGGAAGTTCTGCATCCGGATAGAGTTTACGTACTTCGACGTGAATATGTTCTTCTATCCGTGATAACAATTCGAACAAGGACGACGCCTGCTCGAAAAAAACCGGAAATCGCTTAACAAACTGGCCGGCCAAAAATAAACCGAAGGTATAAATCAACGCCGATGCCGGTGTATTGGTTCTTTCTGCCAACCACAACACATAGGCTTGCAATTCTTCAAACTCATAGGTGCCAACACTGGTGTAAGCACCACCTGAAGACGGACCGGTATGGTCAATCAAATCATCGACCATGTCTTCACCCCAGGTCTGCTCGACCAAAGCAAAAAACTCAGTAAATACTATGCCCTTCACAACCACTCCAGAAAATGCCATTTCCTGCCATAACTGTAGGTAGTTAACGCGTGTTTCGTCCAGTTTAGCGGTTAAAAACACTAGCTACGGGTTGTCAGAGTTGCTCTTAATGCTTCGATATCATCACGCAAGGCCGCGGCTTTCTCAAACTCCAGGTCTTTTGCCAACGCGAACATTTGCTTTTCAAGCTTGGCAATATCAGCGAGTATTTCTTGCTCTGAGCGCTTGTCATAACCGGCACTTTTATCTGCCACTTTACGCAATTTCACACTGCTGCCCGACCCATCGGCCTCCCCTACATCCATGATGTCGGTAATACGTTTATTCAGGGCCTGGGGCACAATGCCATTTTCTTCATTAAAGGCTATCTGTGCTTTGCGGCGGCGATCAGTTTCATCCATGGCCCGTTGCATCGAACCTGTGATTTTATCCGCATACAGAATTGCTTTTCCGTTAACGTGCCGCGCTGCCCGGCCAATGGTCTGAATTAGCGAACGATCTGAGCGCAGGAAGCCTTCTTTATCAGCGTCCAGAATCGCCACCAACGACACCTCCGGCATGTCCAATCCTTCCCGCAGCAGGTTGATGCCTACTAACACGTCGAATTTACCCATACGCAAATCTCGGATAATTTCAATCCGCTCTACCGTGTCTATGTCAGAATGCAGGTAGCGTACCTTGACGTCGTGTTCGTTAAGGTAGTCAGACAAATCCTCGGCCATTTTTTTCGTCAGTGTGGTGACCAGAATGCGTTCATCCAACTTCACTTTCTGCCGTATTTCAGACAGCAGGTCGTCAACCTGAGTGGCAACCGGGCGTATTTCTATTTCCGGATCCACCAGGCCAGTTGGTCTTACAACCTGCTCAACCACTTCACCCTGACTTTGCTCTAGCTCGTATTTACCCGGCGTTGCTGATACATACACGGTTTGAGGCGCCAACTGCTCGAACTCATCGAACTTAAGGGGCCGGTTGTCCATTGCCGAAGGGAGCCGAAACCCATATTCAACCAAGGTCTCTTTGCGGGAACGGTCCCCCTTATACATGGCCCCGATTTGCGACACGGTAACGTGAGATTCGTCAATAAACAGCAAACCGTCCGATGGAAAATAATCAATCAAGGTGGGTGGTGGCTCACCCGGTGCTCTACCGGACAAATAGCGCGAATAGTTTTCAATGCCAGAGCAATAGCCAAGCTCCAGCATCATTTCGATGTCAAATTGGGTGCGTTGGGTGACCCGCTGCTCTTCTATCAATTTATTAACCGACTTTAATTGTGCCCGCCGATCGACCAATTCTTCTTTAATTGAATCTATCGCAGACAGAATTTTCTCTCGTGGCGTGACATAGTGGGTTTTCGGGAAAATTGTGGTGCGCGCAACTGTCTTGTCTATCGCACCGGTCAGAGGATCGAACAGGCTGATTCGCTCGATTTCGGCATCGAACAATTCCACCCGCACCGCTTCTCGTTCTGAATCTGCAGGAAAAATATCAATCACATCCCCTCGAACCCTGAACGTGCCACGCTCAAACGCAATATCATTGCGGGTGTATTGCAACTCGGCCAGCCTACGCAGAATATCGCGCTGATCCATCAGATCGCCTTGTCTGACGTGCAACAGCATTTTCATGTAGGACTCAGGATCACCTAATCCGTAGATGGCTGATACACTCGAGACAATAATAACGTCACGTCGCTCCATCAGCGCTTTGGTTGCCGATAAGCGCATTTGTTCGATATGGTCATTTATTGACGCATCTTTTTCGATAAACGTATCTGTCGAAGGGACATACGCTTCGGGCTGATAGTAGTCATAATAGGAGACGAAGTATTCCACCGCGTTTTCCGGAAAAAACTCTTTCATCTCACCGTATAGCTGCGCAGCCAAGGTTTTATTGTGAGCCAGAATCAACGTAGGCCGCTGTGTTTGCTGAATCACATTCGCCATGGTAAACGTCTTGCCCGACCCCGTCACACCCAGCAACGTCTGGTGGGCCAAGCCGGCCTCAAGCCCATCAATTAAGCCCGAAATGGCTTTGGGTTGATCACCCGCCGGCTGATATTCAGATGCTAATTTAAAACCTCGGCTCACTGTGACGGCTCCGTTGCAGAAATTAAGGGTTCAACACTGGCGACAAACCAGCGATAAGCAAGTAAAGCGGTTATCAGGTTAGCGACTACGCCGGCACAAAACATACCGGTTAACCCGTAAAAGTGGCTGCCCAACCAAGACAAGGGGACAAAAAATACAAACAGTCGTATCAGGCTGAGAATCAGCGCAGACATGGGTTTGTGCATCGCGTTAAATGACGAATTGGTTAGTATGATCACACCTTGTACGCCATAGCCAATCGGTACGATGAGTAAGAACAATCCGATCAGTCGGGCAACTTCTGCCTCTTTGGCAAAAATAGACGCAATCCAACTGGCTGATAATGCCATCAATCCATACATCAGGAGTTGCCAAACCAGAACAAATTTAATGGTCAGACGATAAGCATCCAACACCCGCCGCATATTGGCGGCACCAAAGTTCTGGCTGATAAACGGCGGCAAACTCATCGACAACGCCAGCACCAGCAAACTAGCCAGAGACTCTAGTCGACTGCCTACCCCCCATGCTGCGACGGCTTCGGATCCATAGGTTGCTACAATCGCGGTCAGTATCGCACCGGCCAATGGGGTTAGCATATTGGCACCGGCAGCGGGTAAGCCAATTCGTAAAATATCCCGGGAGGTCTCGCGCAATTCCTGCAAACCCGGCAGCCGCGGTAAGATGAGCTGTCGCCGGATTGCCAAGTAGTAAATAATGAATACAGTACCGGATAACCAGGCAACTAAGGTCGCTAATGCTGCGCCTTGTATCCCCATGGCAGGAATCGGTCCCCAGCCAAAAATTAAAATCGGGTCAAGTACCGCATTAATCAAGCCCCCGGCCGCCATAATCATACTCGGGGTTTTGGTGTCGCCGGCCGCCCGTAAGATCGAGTTGCCCACCATGGGCATGGCCAGTAACACACCAGAGGCATACCACAACATCATATAATCAATAATGTGAACCATTTCCTGTTCACTGGCACCCATCAGCGAAAAAACCGGCTCAATGGTCAGCACACCAATTAAACACAGCACACCGACCATAACAAAAGATAATACCAGCGCGCCCGAGCCATACGCCTTAGCCTGACTGGTATTGCCGCCCCCTAAACAACGACCAATAATTGCTGAGGTGCCAATACCAAGGCCGATATTCAGGCTGATAACGGTAAAAGTGACAGGGAAAGTAAAGCTAATTGCAGCAAGTTCATCCGTTCCCAACATACTGACGAAAAAGGTATCTACCAGGCCGAACGTCATGAGTAAGATCATGCCGATGATCATAGGACCAGTAAGACTGATCAGGGTCGCGAAGATGGGCCCGTGCAACATACGTTGGCCGGTACCAGAAGTTTTTGTGGATTTCAAAAAGGCTCTCTAAAACGTAAAAATGGCGTTATTCGAGACCAATGATAACGCAATGGCACTCAAGTTTGCAGAAATAACTGTGTAGTTGCCGTGCAATCTATGAGCGTTTTTTGATCAGGTCGATCCAACTTTGTGCAATCTGATTAAGCCCTACCCAAGTTCGATTGATACTCAGCATAATTTTCAACAGGAGACAAGCTTATTTCGACGAAAATTATCAGCGCTTAAATAAACAACACACAAGCGTTACGGTTAAATTACCGTCATATTACGCATCACGGGCAGCCCTAGGAATAATTACTTAAGCCACTGTATTTATTATGATTTTTAAGTTGCAGAGCGATTTCACAACGGTCTGAATTCAACACATCACGTTCGGTTTGTGGTCATCTCGCAAAGGTAATGCACACAGTTATCCACAGGTTTCGTGGATAACTCTGATAAAGCCATAGCCCGCTTGCGTTTGGAAACCATTGCGCGATCATTTTTGTAAGTTGTTACTCACGTTTAACCCCTGATCAATGTGAACGATCATTTTTCTCACTGGTTATTGATCCAGTAAAACATCGTGCTCATTATACTTTTTAGTACGAACGATATATTTTTTTATAACTTTAAATTTCACTTTGCTGCGCATGGCAATTTTTTGTGCACTTTTGTAGCGCAAACCGTTATTTTTGCTCACCTTTCACCCAAACGAAAAAAAATCACAATTTTGTTGCAGATGGTTGTTGACAGCATCAGGTATGCTGCATATCATTCGCCCCCGTTGAAATCTGGTCCCCCTTAGCTCAGTTGGTTAGAGCGACGGACTGTTAATCCGCAGGTCCCCCGTTCGAGTCGGGGAGGGGGAGCCACTTCAACACAGCGTTATCGATTCCCCCTTAGCTCAGTTGGTTAGAGCGACGGACTGTTAATCCGCAGGTCCCCCGTTCGAGTCGGGGAGGGGGAGCCAACGCACCTTCAGCTAATTCCTTTATCTTTCTGCAAAATTTTGATCTTCCTATACAGAATTCAAGTAATATCAAGTTGTTAAACTGTCCATAAATTCGGATAATACAGGGCACTGATTTCACCATGGAGCTCTAAGCGCGCACTAATGACCGAATACCTTCTTTTGCTCGTCGCCACAGTTCTGGTTAATAACTTTGTTTTAGTCAAATT
>CAXQZJ010000048.1:0-17100 GCA_964228145.1 Alteromonadaceae bacterium
CTTGATTTGGAATCCATCCCTTGCAAACTTATACAATGCACAGCCAGATAGACTCCGGATCATGTCCGGAGTGACGAAAGTTGAAGAGGTGACGAAAAAACCATTCACACCACACGGTTGCGTCCCCGCTGCTTAGCCTCGTAAAGGTTATCATCAGCATGTTTCAACGAGGCGTGCAGTCCGTTGTCAGTTAGTGCAGTTTCCACCCCGAAACTCGCAGTTAATGCGATGTTGACCTCATCCTCAATAAAAGGCGTTTCGGCAATCTTTTCTCGAATTGCGTTGGCCAGTTTTATGGCCTGAGATAATGTCGTTTGCGGATATAGAATTAAGAATTCTTCGCCGCCAGTTCGCGCGACAACATCTGAAGAACGCACCGATTGACGCATCATATCAGCAAAATGCTTCAGCACCTTATCGCCGGTATCGTGACCATAGTTATCATTTACCTGTTTGAAGTGGTCAGCATCAACCACAACTAAGCTCAGCGGAAAATAATCCGCTGGGTTTTGCATAGCGCGTTCGAAATAAACCGATTCAAGAAATCGCCGGTTTGGTAATTTGGTCAGAGGGTCGGTATTGGCCTGCTTGAGTTTTTCTAAGTTATCGTGCGCCAGTTCCCGATGACTCTGGTGCCAAAAATGCTCGCCGATGAAGGCCACACAGATAAAGCAAAAAGTAGAAATAATAAAGCGCAGCACCTGCTCGTCGGGATAGCTGGCAGGGATCATTTGTTGATTAAATAACATAAAAATGGTCATCGCCATGGTCACACTGACAAAAGCGATCGCAGCTTTATATCCGACAATAATGATTTGTATGAACAGTAACGGAAAAACGAAAAATAAGCCGGTGTTTTGGTAGCCGCCGGTGTAGGTCACGCTAGCGACCATAAAGATGACCAGGCCCCCTGCAATATAGTAGAAAACGTCACTTTGTTTATATATATGGGACAAGATTGCGTTAGAAAAAACCAGTAACGATGATAGTCCTACCAGTAACACCATTAAATCGTTGTCGGTGTTTAAGTTACGCATCGCGAGCAGGAACATAATGGTGCCGCCCACGTAAGAAATAAAATAAAGTGTGAGACGGCGGCGCTTTGATTCGGCATCAATACTGCGTGTGTTTTCCAGATACTTTGAAAGTCCGACTTTATCCATAATTAATTCAAGACGACAAGGATGCTAAATAGATAGCACAACAAGGCACTTTACGCCGCAAAAACAATAAAAAACGCTGCTACAAGCAGCGTTTTTGTTTGTGAAAATTCACTACACGCGTAAAAATCGTTTTACCCGTTGCAGAGGTTGCAAAAAGCCGTTCAGTGCCATAGCCGTCCGGGCGCGTAGTTTCAGCATCAATACATAGGTCAGAGGTAATAACAGCAGACTGGTAACCGTTGAAAAAACTAGGCCACCAACGATGGCGATTGCCATCGGGGCATAGGCGGGACCATCGCCACCAATTTGTGAACCGCCCATAATAAGCGGCACCAAACCCAATACGGTGGTTGAGACTGTCATCAGAACCGGGCGAATGCGGTCCAGACACGCCTGGACGATGGCATCGCGGAGTGTCAGGCCCGTGTCGATCAATTGATTCATGCGGTCTACCAGCACGATACCGTTGTTCACCACGATCCCCATCAGTATCAGCATGCCAATCATTCCCATCACACCCATGTTGGTGCCGGTTAACAAAAAGGCGGCAAACACACCGGTGAAGCTAAAGACTAAGCTGGTGATCACCGCAGTTGGCAGTAACAAGGACTCGAACAGGGCTGCCATCACGATGTAAATCATGCAAACAGCCAGTAACATGTTGGTCAGCATGATATTTTCAGCCTGCTCCTGACGACGGAAACTGCCATCAAGAGACCAACTGTATCCTTCTGGCAAGCTGAGGTGTTGCATCACGCCCTCAATGGCATTCCGCGCTTCTTCAAGGGTAAATTCTTCGGCAAGGTTAGCGCCAATGGTTAATGCCGTTTGTCGCTCAAAACGATTTATTTGAGAAAGGCGCGGCGCAACGGTCAGATCTGCGACCATGTCCAGCGTGATATTCTGCACCCCTGAGCGCGTTAGCGGAAGATTACGCAAGGCCTGAATCGAATGCTGTAAGTTTTCGTCAAACATCATGCGAATGCCTACCTCACCATTCACTTCATCTCTGAAGGTGCGCAAATTAGCGCCACGCAGGGCGGTCGAAACAATACTTGTAATACTCTGCGCGTCAAGACCAAAGCGCCAGGCTTTTTGGCGATCAATGATGAGTCGTAATTCGTACTTTTGTTCACCAACATCAGTGCGAACGTCTTCCAGGCCTTCGACATTTTCCAATACGGGTAAAATGCCGTTGGCCACATCGACAAGGGTTTCTGACGCTGTACCCAATAGCGTAAGGCGTACACCACCGCCACCACCGTCATCCCAACGGAAGCTGGGTTTTGCCCGGGCTAACTGAGGCATGTCCTGCATAATCATTTCTTTAATTTTTGATTGTGACAGGGTCAACTCGTCGTTCAGAGTGATACCAGACACAGCGTGGCCCGGATTGTAGTAACTATAAACCTGTTTGATCTGAAAACGTTCCTGATTCTCATACAAATACGCTTCCATGGTATCCACGGCTTTTTCGACTTCGTCCAGTTTGTAACTGGCATTGATATTGTAATTAAGCCAAATGCGATTGTTGCTGTTGTCTCTGTCTTCGTCTGAGGATATTGCACCGTACATGAAAAAAGTCAGAATCATGATGAGCAATGCGCCGAAAAAAGTGCGGTACTGATAGTGTAAAGTCAGTTCAATGGCCCGTTTGTACAGAGCAAGTAGTTTGGACGGCTTACGTTCTTTAGGTGGTCTTAGGTCGATTTTGGTAGACAGCAAGGGAATCAAGGTTTGCGCAATGACTAATGAGGCAAACAATGAAATACAAATAGCAATGGCCACGTGTTCTAAAAACACCGTTACATCAATTTTTTCACCTACTATGTTGGGCAAAAACACAATGGCAGTGGTGGCGGTACCAGCAATCACGGCCAAACTGACTTTGCTTACTCCTGCTAGTGTTGCCTGCTTTATGTCAGGGTTGATCTGCCGTTCATGGTAAATGCTTTCGGTCACAACCACTGCATTGTCCACTAACATTCCAACGGCCAGCAGTAAGCCCATCATCGACAGTATGTTCAGGGTATAACCGAACAAATACATAAAGCCAAGGGCGATACAAATGGAGAAAGGTACCGACAATACTACCAATAATGTGGCGCGGAACTGTCGCAAGAACAGATAGAGCACAATGATGGATAAGATTGCGCCAACAACACCAGCTTCAAGCAGGTCATTCAGCGATTGTGTGACCGACTCTGCCTGGTTTTGCATGACAAACAGATTGATACCATCAAAGGCTGAATCATTGCGGGCATCGTTGACCACTGCCATGACCCGTGAAGCAACATCAACCAGATTGGCCCCGGATTCGCGAAATACGTTAAAGCCTACCGCATAGGTGCGATCTAAGTGACGCCCTTCGACACGTTCGGGTGATTCCAAGACAACATCTGCAACGTCTTGCAAGCGCACGCCGCGGGTAACATAGAGGTTCCTGATATCGTCTATCGACTGGTATTCTCCTTGCGGATTCACCGTGACTTTTTCATCTAATTCATAGAAGCTTCCGGCTGTCATGGAAAAGTTTGCGTTGCGCAAAGTAGCTGCAAGGGCATTGGGATCCACATGCAATGCGGCGAGACGGTCTGAGTCAATATGAATTGAAATCTCACGTTTCTGGACACCATACAATTCAACCCGAGCTACACCAGGTACACGCTCTAGTCGCATCTTTAAATTGCGGTCGAGCAAATCGTAGGCATCCGATAAGTCCCGATCAGAAGATACCCTCAAGGTGAATATTTCTTCGTCTGAGGTATTCCATTTGTACACCATCACCCGCTCAAGATCGTCAGGCAAATTGGCCCGGATTGCGTCAATCTTTTCTCTGGCTTCAACCCCCTTCGCCTTAAGGTTCTCATCCCAGTTAAACATCAGGTAGATTTCTGCCCGGTCTTCAAATGAAGCTGATGTTAAGCGTTGGATCCCTGGCATGGTTGCTAACGCTTCCTCAATCGGCCGGGTGATCATAGTTTCTACTTCAACCGGCGAGGCGTTGGGGTAGGGCGCCATCACCATCATAAAAGGTGCGTCGATAGCGGGAAAACGCTCCAATGGTAGTAATTTGCTGGCACCGAAACCCAGTAGCAGCAAGGACAAAAATATCATTGCGATGGTCACCGGGCGTCGGATCGCAAAGGCGGCCATGCCGGCGCTAAAGGCATCAGGCTTGTTCATATGACGCCTCCTCTACACGGTACACTTTTTTATCAAACAGGCTATACAGAACCGGGATGAAAAACAGCGTCAGCAAAGTAGCAAAACCGAGACCGAAGATAACCGTAATAGCCATTGGGGTGCGAATCTCTGCACCTTCTCCCACACCAAACGCCATGGGCAGTAGACCCAGCGTAGTGGTGAGTGTCGTCATCAGAATAGGGCGTAAGCGTGACACTGCTGCATCAAAAATTGCATCCTGCTTATGCGCTCCAGCTTCGCGTAATTGATTGATGCGGTCGATCAACACGATGGCATTATTGACCACGATCCCGGCTAACATTATCAAACCAATGAACACCACCACGGAAACACTTGCCCCGGTAATAAATAAACCGTACACAGAGCCGGCGCAGGCCAGCGGCACAGTGAATAGAATAAGGAAAGGGTGTAGTAACGATTCAAATTGAGATGCCATAACGATATACACTAAAAATATCGCCAAACCGAGGGCAAACATCAGCGAATCGAAAGATTGTTGCATCTCTTCACTTTGACCGGCAACCCGGGCCGACATCGCACCCGGAAGATTAAGTTGATTGATAAGTTGCTGTGCTTCAGCAGCTGCATCGCTCAGATCACCCTCTGCAACGTTGGCAGATACCACAACGACGCGTTGCTGGTCAGCCCGGTTAATTTCAGATGGACCAATTGAACGTTGAATATCGGCGACCGACCCCAGCGTCACGGCCGGAAAACCGCCTGGATTGACAATCATCCCAGCAATATCCGCGGTGGAATCGCGTTGTCCATCGTTGGCGCGAACCAGAATGTCGATTTTTCTGTCATCCATTGAATAACGAGACGCGACTTCGCCACCGACTTTGGTTGCGACTAATTGAGACACGCTCGGTGCGTCCAAGCCAAGTTGTGCCAAGCGGGCATGGTCGAACTGGACCTTTAACTCGGGATGACCAGCCTGCAAACTGGATTTGACGTCAGCGTAACGGGGCGAACTATTCAGCAATTCAGCCATTTGATTACCGTACATGCGTAATTGTGTGAGGTTGTAACCGACGATCTCAATTTCCAGCGGAGTGGAGAAGCTGAATAATTCAGGAGCATCAAATTGAGCATCAACACCTGCTACCCCCGCGAGGTATTCGCGCATTTGACTTTTTACCTGTTCTACCTGGTCAGCTGCGCCGGGACGCATGACCACATTTAAACGGCCCCAGTAATCACCGCCTTGAGAGGGGGAGGCGTTCATTAGGCTACCCGTACCGGCTAATGAATAGGTACGTTCTACCCCTTCAAGATCTTGGGTAAACAAAGCGAGTTTTTCCAACACGCCATCAGTGTTGTCTAACTTGGCTCCGGTAGGCAGAGTGACCTCAACATAAAACTCACCCTGAGACATACTCGGAATTAATTCCATGCCTAAGCGAGGGACTAATAGTAAGGACACCAGACTAAGCCCACTCACCAGAGCAAGCACCAGCAGGCGTGTCGATAACGCGGTCTTCAACGCGACCTTGTAGGCTGACTCGATACCGGCAAAAAACACATTAAATATTTTGGCCAACGGTCGAAACAACAAGGCTAACGCGGCGCTGACCAAAGTAAACAACCCGACCACCACAAAACTAATGGCTAAGAACAGGTATTTAAATATCTGGCCAATAAACCAAACTAGGGTATTGATTATTGAACGTGGTATGTAAAGCAGTTTGCCGATACCGCTTTTTTCACTGAATTTGCCTAATTTATAACGACTGCCGAAACGTTGCTGATAGTTTTCGCCGTCTTGCTGCTGACTTTTACCAGGCTGACGGGAAGCCAACATGGGGATCAGGGTTAACGCCACCACCAGTGAGGCTGCCAAAGCAAAAGTAACCGTCAGCGCCTGATCGCTGAATAACTGTCCCGCAATCCCATCAACGAACGCCAACGGCAGGAACACGGCGATCGTTGTCAGGGTTGATGCTGTAATGGCCGTCGATACTTCACTGGTTCCGCGTCTGGCTGCTTCAGCAAACGACAAGCCGCGTTTTTTCATTCTGTCGATGTTTTCCAGTACCACAATACTGTTGTCAACCAGCAAGCCAATGGCCAGTGCAATCCCTCCCAAGCTCATGATATTCAGGCTGATATCATTACTGTTCATCAGGTTAAAGGTAGCAACAATAGAAACCGGAATAGATAAGCTGATAATGACCGTTGGCCAGACGTTTTGTAAAAACAGGTAGAGCACGATCATTGCCAATATACCCCCGATGATACCAGCAACTTTAACTTCATTAATTGCATTGCTGATAAAGGTAGATTGATCGTAAATGACTTGCAGTTGATAGTCTTGGGGAAGCTGGGCCTCGACGCGCTTTAAGCGGCGCATTACGTTCTCTGCCACTTCAACCGTATTCGCGTCCCCCTCTTTGTATATGGCGACTTCGACGCCTTCAAAGCCATTAAAACGCGTGACCGAGGTCCGTTCTTTATACGCATCCTGAACCTGAGCGACATCGCCAAGACGAATATGACGACCATTGCGGGTGGCGATAAACAAATTTCGCATATCATCGAGAGATTCGAATTGGTTCAGGGTTCTGACCAGATACTCCTGATTACCGTCTTCAATTCGTCCGCCGGCACTGTTTAGGTTTTCGGCGCGCAAACGCGAGACTATGTCGTTCGCGCTGATATTAAGTTGGCCAATACGTTGTTGATCAAACAAAACCTGGATTTCGTTTTCCAGGCCGCCACCCATCTGTACAGATGCAACACCGGACACGGATTCAAGTTGCAACTTCAGTTGGTCCTCTGCATAGCTACGCAAGGCCTTTAATTCATCGATACTGAGAATGCTGGTTTGTTCGCTTTCAATACCCAGACCAAAACGAATAACCGGATCCAGATTAGGATTAAAACGCAGTAGCACTGGGCGCTCTACGTCAAGAGGCAGGCGTAATATGTCGAGCTTTTCTCTTACTTCGAGGCTGGCCAGATCCATATCTGTGCCCCATTCAAACTCCAGTAATACATCAGACTGTCCAGCCTTGGACACAGACTTAACCCGACGAACACCTTTGACCACGCCAATCGCTTCTTCAACAGGTTTTGAAACAAGCTGTTCCACTTCGCCAGGCGCAGCGCCCTGATAGTCGGTGCGGATTGTCAAAGTCGGGTAGGACAACTCTGGTAGCAAGTTGATAGATAACTTAGATAAAGAAACGAAACCGAATAATAATACGGCCATCACAAACATCGCGATGGTGACTGGCCGCTTAACTGCAATATCTACAATTTTCATGGCTGACTCCTTAGCCGTTCACAACGTCAACAGGAGCCTGATCTTTGAGGTTATGGTGACCGGTAATCACCACTTGTTGTTGGGGTGACAGACCAGAAAGTATTTCAACCATGCCATTTTCCTGGTACCCGACTTCGACCTGCTTTTTCACGGCTTTGCCGTCTTCGACCACAAACACTGTCATATTGTTATCAATATCTAACAGGGCCTTACGTGGCATGAGTAACGCATTTTCGCGGGTGTCGTAATTAAGTTTAACTTCAGCAAACATCCCGGCCTTGAGTACCGCATCTTCGTTAGGCACGCGGAGGGTAACTTTGAAGGTGCCTGTTTGTGCATCAATCACGGGACTGATTCGCTCAACAAAGGCATCCACTGACATGTCGCTCATTGCGGTAAGTTGCAGGTTAGCGCGTTGGCCTTTATGCACCCGCGCCAACTCTTTCTCAGGGAGATAGACAATGCCGTAGAGCACTTTTTGCTGAACGATGTGGAACATACGCTCACGTTGGAATGACTCGGTCAGATTACCGACTTTGGCGTTTCGCTCGGCAATAAATCCCGCGATAGGCGCTCTAATTGTGGTTTCATCCAAGTCTAGCTTGGCTAAATCAACCGCAGCTTTGGCCGAATCGTATTGGGAAACGAGCTTATCCAGTGCGTCATCACTGATTAAATTACGCTTATGCATGTCAGTGACTTTTTCTAACTCTTTCTCTAAGCCGACTAAATTGGCCTGTGCGCGCTTGAGGTTCAATCGATAGCGCTCAGTTTCGAGCTTCGCCAGTTCCTGACCTTGCTCGACGTAATCGCCTTCCTCAACGTTAATTTGCTCAACAATACCTGATGCGCGTGCCACGACAAATGCCTCTTCCTTAGCTTCGAGTACCGCCGTGGTTGCATAATTCTGGGAAATGGCACCCGTCGTCAGACCTGCGGTTTCTACCGGTATGGCGATCAGTTCCTGCTCTTCAGTAGTTGCGGCATTGTTAATGGCACCTGCGTCCTGGCAGCCGGATAAAAATACACTGGAGGCACCTAGCAAAGTTACTGCAATGGCGGTAGTCGTCTTTTTCATTATATGTCCTTAATCACTCAGCCGGATGGCAAAGAATTCATCAATTAATGGTTTTCTCTGCAGAACTCGTGCCATAAAAAATAATCTTTTAAATCATGCACTTATGAAATTAATAAGATGGCGAATTAATGCATGCGCCGCTAATTAGGCAAGTTCACTAAAACTTCGCCGTTTTGCTAACATGATTTTAAACCTGGTATACAGTGTAAAGGGAAGACGCGACCAACGTGTTACAGTTCAAAATTAGAATGTAACAAAGCATGTTAATTATGTTTAAACGCCGCGCTCAGTCTGACTCAATTTGCTGAGGTTTTTTGTCTGGTTGTTGGCTCGTTTCTGCCACAGTATTCGCGTTTAATTTGATCACAGCGACTTGTAGCAGCATGGTATTCGGAAATGTCACTAAATCGCCGCCGGCCTGACGTATATGAATATGAAAACTCCCAATTTCTTCAATCATCCCGCTCAGGTCTGCGTCTTTATTTACGATTCGAATATGATCGCCAATGCGATAGGGAAATTTAAAAAAGATGATGATGCTGGCAGTGAGATTCGACAAGATGGACCATTGAGCAAATAAGGCGACACCGAGTACCGCGAATGCTGATGATGCGAACAGGATAAACTGACTGTAGTCGATACCTAACGCCACACTTGCTAATAAGATAAATACTAAACTGTGCAAGACTGCAGTGATTTGGCGGACCATAAGCTTGCGTTCAACCGGTACGGTTTTTTTATCAGCCATGGATTCGACGTATCTGAGTAGCGCATCACGAGTAAGCAAAAAGCCACCTGCAACGATAGCCAGTAACAAGTAAGTCATGATGTATTTCTCCTGTTCAACAAAAAAGGATGCGCAGTGCATCCTTTTTTAGCCTCACTGCTTTTGCTTACAGCGCTTGTACGTTGGCTGCCTGCAGCCCTTTTTGACCTTCTTCAGTATCAAAGGATACTTTCTGGCCTTCAGCTAATGTACGGAATCCATCACCTGCAATAGCACGGAAATGTACAAAAACATCGGCACCACCGCCATCCTGAGTGATAAAGCCAAAACCTTTAGCTTCGTTAAACCATTTAACCGTGCCGGTTGACTTAGACATAGTGTCTCCTAGTAAATCTATAGATGTAAAGGTAAACAGGGGCATAACAAAGCAAAACAATCGAGGCTGCGTTAATGGCTCGCTAAGGCTAACCAAAGACTGCGGTTGAATGAATTAATTTCGCCGGGCATGTAGATGCACCCTGTTCAAATAATAACAGGGTAGATGGCGGTGTAAATCCCTTAAATCGTTGAAGTTAGGATTATTTTTTAGAATAGAGTGTTCAGTAGACACAAAAAAGCGCGCTTAGCGCGCGCTTTTAAATTATGTCATTGGATTAGAGGCTGACTTTGCAGGGCAGACAAAAAATGTAGGTGCCCTTGGGGTCATTAAATTGCGCCATCGCGTCAAACTCTTTTACCAGGCTCTTGATCATGCCCAATAACTGGCTATCACGCTCGTCTACTTGCGTACTGGCTAGCATGCCTGCTGCAGAGCCGAACAAATTCTGCATGAATATTTCACCGCTGGTTAACTCTCGCTCGATGTAGCGCACTTTATAATCATCTAACTCGGCCAAATTTGCCGCCGAAGCAATCGCATCTTGCAAATATCCCAATTTGTCGACAAGGCCGATTTGCTGGGCAGTGGTGCCGATCCACACTCGGCCCTGAGCAATATTATCAACTTGTTCAGTGGTCATACCGCGATCCTGACCAACCAAGGTGATAAACTGATGGTAGGTCTGTTCGACGCTCATCTGAAAAACCTGACCGACGCGGGGATCAAGGGCTCTTGCAACGCTCAGCCCAGCAAAATCTGTGGTGCCAACACCATCAACGTTGACACCGATGTGCTCAAGACTCTTCTCGAAGGTCATGAACATGCCAAATACTCCGATGGAGCCAGTAATCGTTGAAGGCGTAGCCCAAATTTCGTCTGCGCTACTGCTGATCCAATAGCCACCTGATGCGGCCACTGAACTCATTGAAACCACCACAGGTTTACCGGCGGCTTTAATTAAATCTACCTCGCGACGAATAATATCGGAGGCAAATGCACTGCCACCGGGTGAATCGACCTGCAACACCACCGCTTTAACATTATCATCCAGGCGGGCTTTGCGTAATAGCAGGGCTGTGGAGTCACCGCCAATCATGCCATTTTCCTGATAGCCATTCATAATGGTGCCTTTCGCGACTACCACGGCGATTTGTTTATTGCCATATTGCTTGGGCAATGGTGAACGAATGGCTTTTATATAGGTGTTAAAGCTCAGGTTACGGTAGCCAAGTCTGTTGTCTTCCCGTGGAACCGTCTCGGCCATCAAGTCGACAATTTGATCGCGGGTCAGCAGGGCATCAACCCAGCCGTTTTGCAGGGCATATTGTCCAAAGCTGCCGTCAGCCGCTTCAAACTTAGACAGGAATACCTCGATTTGCTCATCAAAAACACCTTTATCCAAGCCGCGTGCATCGGCGACGTTGGTTTTATATTGGTCCCAGATTTCAGTTAACCAAGCCTCATTGGCACGGCGTGCTTCATCTGACATATCATCACGAATGTAGGGTTCGACGTAGCTTTTATAGGTGCCTACACGGAATACGTGTGTTGAGGCTTTTACTTTCTCAAGCAGGGTGCGGAAATACATGCCATAGCTGCCGTAGCCGTCAAACATAAGTACGCCCTGAGGATGCATAAATACCTTATCGGCATGGGCGGCAACATAATATTGTGCTTGGGTATAGTAATCACCAAAGGCATAAACAGGTTTACCGCTGGTTTTAAAGTCCTCAATAGCCCGGGCTACCGTTTCTAACTTGTCTAATCCACCGCTTACGCCCTGAAAATCCAAGACTAACGCTTTAATGCGGGTGTCGTCGCGAGCATTCTCAATAGCAAATAATAAATCGTTGAGCAGGACTTCAGGATTATCTTCCGGCTGGTCAAGGGCTTCGGAAACAAACTCAGAAAAAGGATCAGCCTGAAATTTTTGCACTACAATTTCGCCGTAGGGGTCGAGCACCAGTGCGCTTTCTAAGGGGACCAGTACCTCATCCTCACCGCTAAACATGATTACCAGGATGAAAAATAAGATGATAAAGAAAATAATGTTAAGAAATAACTTGCGGGTAAAATTGATCAGGCTCCACAGACCTACAAACAACTTTTTGGTCACGCTGGACGAATTTGACATTGGCAAACTGCTCCGAGAAAAATGCAACTTATATAGTATCGGAATACAAGGGTGTGGCAAATTAACAAAATGTAATCAATTATGAATTACCGTTTGTTAAAAAATTGGTTACACTGTGTTGCATTACAGGTATGACCAGTTGAGATGAAGATGCAAAAAAACGCACTGTATCCCCACTTATTTACCCCACTGGATTTGGGGTTCACACAAATTAAAAACCGCACGCTGATGGGTTCGATGCACATCGGACTAGAAGAAGAGAAAGATGGCCATGGGAAAATGGCGGCGTTTTACGCAGAGCGCGCAGCGGGTGGTGCAGGTCTGATTGTCACAGGTGGAATCAGCCCCAATCGGGAAGGGTGGGTGATGCCCTTCGCTGCCCGAATGGCGAAACCCAAACACGCTAAAGCCCATGAAGTGATCACAGATGCCGTGCATCAACATGATGGTAAAATCTGTATGCAGATTTTGCATACCGGCCGCTATGGTTATCACCCATTGGCGGTGGCGCCGACAGCAATAACCGCACCAATCAATCGCTTTAAACCCCGTGCATTATCCCGTCGCGGTATTCAGTCTACAGTCAAGGATTATGCTAATTGCGCTCTTTTGGCACGTCAGGCTGGCTACGACGGCATTGAAATCATGGGTTCAGAAGGCTATTTGATTAACCAGTTTTTGTGCCCTCGAACCAATCACAGGGAAGATGAATACGGCGGCAGTTTTGCTAACCGTGCACGATTTGCTGCTGAAATCGTCAGTGCAGTTAGGGAAAAAGTCGGGCATGACTTTATCATCATTTTCCGGCTGTCCATGCTGGACTTGGTAGAAGGCGGTAACAATTGGGAAGAAGTGGTCGAATTGGCCGTGATGCTAGAAAAACTGGGAGTGAGCATCATTAACACCGGGATCGGCTGGCATGAGGCGCGCGTGCCGACTATCGCCACGTCCGTCCCTCGTGCTGCATTTACCTGGGTAACGGAAAAACTTAAAGGCGAAGTGAGCTTACCGTTAGTTACCACCAACCGCATCAACGATCCTGCTGTTGCAGAGCAAGTGCTGGCCAGCGGACAGGCAGATATGGTTTCTATGGCGCGACCTTTCTTGGCGGATCCTGAGTTGGTTAACAAAGCCGAGCGCGGTGAAGCTCATCGGATTAATACCTGTATTGCTTGTAATCAGGCGTGTTTGGATCATGTGTTTGAGCAAAAACGCGCATCATGCCTGGTGAATCCTCGCGCAGGCTACGAAACAGAATTAAACTTTACTTTGACTAACCATAAGAAAAAACTTGCGGTGGTGGGAGCCGGGCCGGCGGGGTTAGCATTTAGTTGCTATGCTGCTCAGCGCGGCCATGAAGTGCATTTGTTTGACAAAGCCGAGGTCATTGGTGGTCAATTCAACTACGCCAAGCAGGTACCAGGAAAAGAAGAGTTTTACGAAACCTTGCGTTATTTCGAACATGAAGTGGAAGCTCAGGGTGTCCATCTGCACCTTGCTTCAGAGCAGACGGTGGATTCACTGGCAAGTGGCGGCTTCGATGAAGTGATACTTGCTACGGGTATTGTGCCTCGTCAATTGTCGATTCCGGGTATTGAGCACAATAAAGTACTTAGCTATCTGGACGTATTGCGTGATCATAAGCCGGTAGGTCAGAAAGTTGCCATTATTGGTGCCGGCGGTATTGGTTTTGACGTTGCAGAGTTTTTGACCGAAAAAGAATCCCTTGCTCTGCAACCTGATGCTTGGATGAAAGCATGGGGAATTGATAAAACCTATCAGGCGCGAGGGGCTGTTACTGAACCCCAACATCCTCCTGCCGACCGCGATGTTGTGCTACTGCAGCGTAAAACATCTAAAGTCGGTAAAGGCTTAGGTAAAACAACAGGATGGATCCATCGTAGTTCATTAAAACACAAAGGCGTCAAAATGTTGTCTGGTGTTAGCTACGAAAAAATTGATGATCAGGGCTTACACATTCGGGTGAATGACGAGTTGCAACTTCTCGACGTCGACCATATCGTTGTGTGCGCAGGTCAGGAACCATTCAGAGCCTTGCAGCAGGGCTTAATTGATAAGGGTGTGACGACACATCTCATCGGCGGTGCTGATGTCGCGGCGGAATTGGATGCAAAGCGTGCTATACGCCAAGGCGCCGAGTTGGCAGCCGCGATCTGAGCTTTTGCTGAGGGGGCCTTGCCCCCTCGATTCAATTTACCGATGACATATCACCATGCTGAATGAAAGATTCAGCATGGTGTATCGTTCTTATTCATTAAGCTAATCAATGCATGAGTAAGGGCGCAACATGCTTAATCATTCAATCCGGTTTCCGCATCAACTTCAGTGCTTAGATGGCATTCCGTTATTATTACTTCGACTCTACCTTGCCCCAGTAATGATTCAGGCTGGCTGGAATAAGTGGCAACATTTTGATAGCACAATATCCTGGTTTGGCGACAGCCTGGGAATGCCTGTGCCCGGATTAATGGCGGCTTTAGCTGTTACCGCAGAGTTGTTAGGCGGAATATTGATTCTCTTGGGTTTATTGACCCGAGTCAGTGCGATTCCGCTGGCAGTTACCATGGCCGTTGCCGCAATTACCGTCCACTGGGAGAATGGTTGGTTAGCGATTGCCGATGCATCCAGTTGGTTGGCTATGGGAAATGAATCTATCGCTGCGGCGCCTGAAAAACTGCAAATGGCAAAAAGCCTGCTGGCCGAGCATGGGCATTATGACTGGCTGACCAGTAGTGGAAATTTCGTTATTTTGAACAATGGTATAGAGTTCGCAGCGACCTATTTCCTCATGCTGTTGGTGTTGGTTTTTTATGGTGGGGGCCGCTTCGTCAGCCTCGACCACTATTTGTTCCGACCAGCGGCATCTCAATCAAAATAGGGTTCACAAATTACCGGCCGCTCTGCTAAATTAGCCATCACATTTTTAGTGAGGGTAAATGCAATGCAAGTTCGGGAATTATTGTTAACACGTTACTCCATGCCACGCTTGAGCGAGCCCGCCCCTGAAGGCTGTGTGCTGGATGATATGCTTAAAGCGGCACTTAACGTTCCCGATCATGCCGGATTGACCCCTTGGCGGTATATAGTATGCAGTGGCAAGGGGTTAAACAGGTTGGGTGATGTATTAGAACAAGCTGCAGTTGAAGCAGATATGTCAGATCGCGATATTGAACGTGCTCCGCAACTACCTTTACGTGCCCCGATGGTGATTGTTGCCATCGCTGCGATTCAGGACCATCCGAAGGTCCCGGCCATAGAACAAGCCAACTCCGCCAGTTGCGGTGTATTTGCGATGCAACTGATGGCAAAAAGTCATGGATTTGATTCCTTTTGGCGAACCGGAACTTATGCTCACCTGGACGAGACGAAACGATTACTGGGGGTGGCAGACACAGACGAAATTGTCGGCTTCCTGTATGTGGGCAGCGCCAAGCCTAACGATATGCCAAGACCACAGCGTGATATCAGTCAATTTTGTGAGTTTTGGCAGTAATGATGATGCCTCAGCATTTCATAGCTAAGTGATAAAAAAGCCCGGTTATTATACCGGGCTTTTTTGTTTAGTAGTTGGCATTGCCAGGAGTACGAGGGAAGGGAATGACATCTCGAACGTTACCCATGCCAGTAACGTAAGCAACTAAACGTTCGAAGCCAAGACCGAAGCCAGCGTGGGGTACAGTGCCGTAACGGCGCAAATCGCGATACCAGCTGTAATCTTCTTTACTCAGTCCCATTTCATCTAGGCGCTGATCAAACACTTCCAAGCGCTCTTCACGTTGTGAGCCACCAATGATTTCACCAATGCCCGGGGCCAGAACGTCCATAGCTGCAACTGTCTTACCGTCATCGTTTAAGCGCATGTAGAATGCTTTGATGTCCTTCGGGTAGTTTTGCATGATGATTGGCGCGCCAACATGTTCTTCGGCCAAATAGCGTTCATGCTCTGATGACAAGTCAATCCCCCATTCAACCGGGAATTCAAAGGATTTGCCTGAATTTTTTAATATCTCAATAGCATCCGTGTAGTCCATACGAACAAATGGCTGCTCAATAACCTGTTGAAGACGCTTGATAGCGTCTTTATTTATCCGCTGTTCAAAAAATGCCATATCGTCAGCACGCTCTTTCAATACCGCATCAAACACGTACTTGAGCATGTCTTCAGATAGTTGCGCAATATCGCTCAAGTCGGCAAACGCGACTTCCGGTTCAATCATCCAAAACTCAGCAAGATGGCGGCTGGTGTTAGAATTCTCGGCTCTGAATGTTGGACCAAAGGTGTAAATTTTAGACATTGCACAGGCGTAGGTTTCACCGTTGAGCTGTCCAGAAACGGTCAGGTAGGTTTCTTTGCCAAAAAAGTCTTCGCTGTAATCTACATCGCCCTTGTCGTTGCGGGGCAGGTTGTTCATATCCAGGGTAGATACACGAAACATCTCACCCGCGCCTTCGGTATCACTGGCGGTTAATATTGGGGTGCTGACCCATACATAGCCGCGCTCATGAAAGAAGCGGTGGATTGCCTGAGACAGGCAGTTTCTGACCCGTGCGACTGCACCAATGACATTAGTACGAGGGCGTAAATGTGCATGTTCGCGCAGATACTCGAAGCTATGACGTTTGGGTGCCATCGGGTAGGTGTCGGGGTTTTCTACCCAACCAATAATGTCGACCTTTTTGGCATCCAGCTCAAAATCCTGGCCCTGGCCCTCGGAGGCTTTGACTGTTCCCACGACCTCAACAGAGCAACCTGTTGTCAGACGTTTTATATCATCGTAATTATTTAACGAATTGAGGGCGATTACCTGCACTGCATCAAAACAAGAACCGTCATGCACGGCCAAAAAAGATAAGCCGGCTTTTGAGTCGCGGCGTGTTCGAATCCAACCTTTTACGGTTATCTCTGTACCTACAGCAAATTTACCTGCGAGTACGTCAGTTACAGGGGCGTGCGCCATGTGTTTCTCCAAAGGAATGGGCCTAACAGGACCATTTAAAAATAGTGTTTTAGAATCTTTTTAAGATCGACCAGTGCAATTTTTATTCGGTAATGTCAAACTGCATTCATAACCTAGGGTTAAGGGACGATCAGAATTAAGCAGGCTGCTTATGTTACTTGGCTG
>CAXQZJ010000049.1:0-11499 GCA_964228145.1 Alteromonadaceae bacterium
TTCGATGTTCGCAATGGTCAGCAGTTTGCGCTTTACACACTTTCCCAGGCTTTTGCGTTAAATGGCGGGTACGTTGATTCGAGTAACTCCATGGTTTCTCAGTTATCGGTATTGGGCTTGGATACACAACAAAGCCAGCAATTAGTGCAAGATTCACTCATTGTAAGGGCGTCGGTCGTTTCTGAACCAGCTGTTTTGGCGCTGATATTGTGTGGTTTTATCGGTCTGCGCCGTCGGCGCGTTTGATTTGCATAGTCTGGGTTCGATTAACAGGAATTATAGGCGTTAACCGGCTAAGCTGATAAGAGCACAACAGGAGAGATCTATGCAGTCTTTGAAAGTCGCAGATTTTATGAGTACGCATCCTTTGTCTTTAACGCAGGAAATGCCAGTGGCAGAGGCGGTGGAACGCTTGCTGGATACCCGCTATCACGGTGCGCCCGTCGTCGATGGAAGACGCAAAGTTGTCGGTTTTTTATCCGAACAAGATTGCATCGCCAAGATGCTTGAGTCAGGTTACTACCGTGAGCAGGCCGCCCGGGTCAAAGACATCATGCAAACTGACGTGTTAGCGGTGAAGCCCTATCATTCGGTCATGGATTTGGCCCAACAAATGCTAACCCTCAAGCCCAAGGTCTACCCGGTTGTCGGTGATGATGGGCTGTTGGTGGGCTGCATCAACCGCACAGATGTGCTTCGGGCCATAGACCTTCATTTGCGTGACGCCTATCCGCAAGCAGTTTAAAGGGCTGGAAAAAAACGCTGGCTTTCACTAGGATCGGCGCCTGATATACAGGAGCCGAATCTTTTGCCGACCATTAAGCAGTTATCCTCTTTATTACCACAAACACTGGGTACGAAGCGTCAAGATCTCAGACGTCAACTGAACCGTTTGCGCCGCGACTTTAACGCTCAACACGCTGAAGCGCTCCACGCTGCGATGTTAAGTTCTATCCAGCAAGTGGCGCTTCGACGCGAGAATCGTCCGCAAGTCAGCTACCCGGATTTGCCTGTAAGTGATCAAAAAGAAACCATCAAGCAAGCCATTTCAAAGCATCAGGTCGTTATCATTGCGGGTGAAACCGGCTCAGGGAAAACCACCCAGTTGCCGAAAATATGCCTTGAATTAGGTCGGGGGGCCCACGGACTGATTGGTCACACCCAACCAAGGCGTTTGGCGGCGCGTTCGGTAGCCAACAGAATTGCTGAGGAGTTACAAACACCGCTAGGTGAGCATGTTGGATTTAAAGTGCGTTTTAGTGATCAGGTCAGTGACAACAGTTACATTAAATTGATGACCGATGGCATCTTACTTAATGAGATCCAGCATGACAGATTTTTAAATCAGTACGATACACTGATTATCGATGAAGCCCATGAGCGCTCGTTAAACATCGACTTTATCCTTGGCTACCTTAAGCAGTTACTACCCAAACGACCTGACTTAAAACTAATTATCACTTCTGCAACCATCGATCCTGAACGTTTCTCTAAACATTTCGGGGATGCGCCGATGATCAGTGTCAGTGGACGAACCTATCCGGTTGATATTCGCTATCGGCCTTTGGATGAGCATTTGGATGAAGATCAGCAACCACTTGATCAGACCCAGGGGATCGTTAATGCAGTAAACGAATTATCCAGGCTAGGTTCAGGGGACATTCTGGTTTTTTTAAGTGGCGAGCGGGAGATAAGGGATACGGCAGACGCATTAAGTAAGGCCTCGTTGAGAAACACCGAAATTGTACCCTTGTATGCCCGTCTTTCTGCGTCGGAGCAGCAGCGTATTTTCAGTGCTCACCGGGGGCGCAGGATAGTGCTTGCCACCAACGTAGCAGAAACGTCGCTAACCGTACCAGGCATTAAATATGTGATCGACCCCGGTACGGCCAGAATCTCGCGCTATAGCACACGCTCAAAAGTGCAACGATTACCGATAGAAGCCATTTCCCAAGCGTCGGCGAATCAGCGCGCAGGTCGATGTGGTCGTGTATCTGCAGGTATTTGTATTCGGTTGTATTCAGAACAAGATTTTGCCTCTCGTCCTGAGTTCACGGATCCGGAGATTTTGCGTACTAACCTTGCGTCCGTTGTCTTGCAGATGTTGGCACTGAATTTTGGGGATATCAGTGAATTTCCATTTATTCAGCCGCCGGATAATCGCCAAATTACCGATGCTATGCGCTTGCTCGAAGAGGTGCAGGCTATCAGCAACAACGGCAGTGGTAAACTCACCCCTATCGGACGACAAATCGCCAGACTGCCTGTCGATCCCCGTTATGCAAGAATGGTGGTCGAAGCTGCCAGCAATGATGCTCTTCAAGAGGTGATCGTGATTGTGGCTGGGTTAAGTATTCAGGACCCTCGAGAACGTCCCCAGGATAAGCAACAAAAAGCCGATGAGTTACACGGTGAGTTTGCAGACAAAGACTCAGATTTTATGAGTTTGCTGAATATTTGGAATGCCTTTAAAGAGCAACAAAAGGCGTTAACCCATAGTCAATTGCGTCGCTGGTGTGAACGGCAGATGCTAAATTTTCTGCGCATGCGAGAATGGCAGGATATTGTCTCGCAACTTAAAAAATCGATTGCTGAGTTAGGTTTCCGGCTGAATTCAGAGCCAGCGCGATATACGTCAATCCATCAAGCATTGATGGCGGGCTTGCTTTCGCATATTGGCGTAAAAGATAGCGATAAGCATTATTTAGGCGCGCGGAGTCAAAAGTTTGTTATTTTCCCTGGGTCAGGTATCGCCAAAAAGCAGCCTAAATGGATCATGGCCGCCGAACTTGTCGAGACATCAAGGCTATTTGCCCGCATGGCAGCCAAAATACAGCCAGAATGGATTGAGCCGTTAGCCCGCCACTTAAGCAAACACCAATATGCCGACCCATTTTGGTCGAAGAAGCGCGGTGCGGTGCAAGGCTACGAGTCAGTGACTTTATATGGACTGCCGATTGTCCAGCGTCGCCAGATTCAGTTCGATAAAGTTGATGCATTACTGTGTCGTGAAATTTTTATTCGCGAGGCATTGATCAATGGCCAGACAAAGCTTGATTTGGCTTTTCTGCAGCATAATCGTGATGTGGTCGCACAGATTGAAGCCCTCGAAGATAAAACCCGGCGTAGGGATTTGCTGGTGGATGAACAGGTGCTTTTGGATTTTTATCAACGGCATTTGCCGGAGAACATCGTCAACGAGGCGAGTTTACGTAAATGGTGGCACCGCAAAGGCAGCGCTGATGCAAAACAGTTGTATTTCGACAAAGCGCAACTGTTGCAACGGGACACAGACCAGATCAACCGCTTTAGTTTTCCTGATTCATGGCAACAAGGAAATGTGCATTTACCGCTGGAGTATGAGTTTGACCCTGGAAAGGACGATGATGGCGTGTCAATCAGGGTGCCGTTAGCGCTGCTTAATCAATTGCGACCTGATGGCTTTGACTGGTTGGTACCTGGCATGCGAGAAGAGCTGATTGTCAGTTTAATCAAGCAGTTACCTAAAAGGTTGCGGCGAAATTTTGTGCCAGCGCCAGATTACGCGCGCGCTTGTCTGGAAGACATGAGGCCATCTGAGCAAGGGTTTACTCAGGCACTGTCGCAAAAGCTATATAAAATGACCGGTGTCGAAGTTGCACAGCAGGAATGGCTTGCCCCGCCGGCTCACCTGCAAATGAACTTCAAAGTGATAGATGATAAGGGGAAGTTGGTTGCTCAGAGTAGGGAGCTGGTGTCTTTACAACAGAAATTAAGTGGCAAAGTACAACAAACCTTACGTAAGGTCGCAAGCGCCAGTATTGAAGAAAAAGGCTTAACAGGCTGGACCATCGATGAGCTTCCTGATGCGTTTACAGAACAAAAGCAGGGCTATCAGGTTAAAGCGTTTCCAGCGTTGGTCGATGACGGGACAAGTGTCGCGGTTAAATTATTTGATCAGCAGCAACAAGCCCATGTCGCGCATCAACGTGGGATTTTAAGAATGTTGCGCTTGCAGATGCCGTCGCCGCTAAAGTATCTCCAGGATAAGTTACCGAATAAAGCGAAACTCGGACTGTATTTTACGCCTTTCGGTTCAGTTGCCGATCTTATTGATGACTGCATAGACGCCGCTGTGATTCAGATGCTTGACCAGCCTTTGCACCAAATTCGAAGCCAGCAACAATTTGAACACGCTCTTGAACAGGTCAGAGCTGACATTAACGAACGGGTTCTGGTCCTGGCTGAACGCATTGAACCAGGATTAACGTTGGCTCACCAGCTTAAAAAGAAAATGAAGGGCAATGTGCCTTTGACTATGATCAATGCCCATGGAGACATTAAGCAACAGTTAGACAATTTGGTGTATCCTGGCTTTGTCACCGCAATGGGCGCGCAGCGGGTTGACCATTGGTTGCGTTATTTACGTGCTATTGAACGTCGTCTGGAAAAGTTACCTTTGGATCCGAATAAAGATCGATTGGCACAGTTATCCGTTGAGAAAGTCGCCAAAGCAATAGATGCAGCACAAAGTGCTGTGCCTGCCGGGCAAGCTGTGCCTGACAAAATCATGGAAGCCAGATGGATGCTGGAAGAGCTTAGGGTAAGTTTGTTTGCGCAGAATTTAGGTACGGCCCATGCTGTTAGCGAGAAACGCATACTGAATTATTTAACCTAGCGACTATGCTTAGTCGTTGACAATGCGCCAACGGGTCAATATAAACAAGCTTGAGGCGGTTAAGGAATACACAATCAGTGGGAGTGTTACGTTATGATGGGGTATGACGACAAACGGAATTTTTTGCGCATGATGGTGAATGCCAGTTGCGAATTAACCATAGAAGATGAGGAATCCTCGCGCAGCATGTCGGCGGTGTGCAAAGATATCAGTGCTACCGGCATGTCTTTTGAGGTGGATGATTCCGTGGAGCCAGGCACCAAAGTCAGTGTTTCCATTGAGTCTAACAGTAGTCAGATACCTTCGCTTAACGCCGATAGCAAAGTTATTCGTTGCGACAAGCAGGGTGACAATGCTTACGTGTTAGGTGTTGAGATAACTGAAATGCGTTAATCTGCCGCGTCAACTGACGCGGCAAACAATACCCTTTAGATAATAGCCTTCAGGGTAACTGGATTTGACCGGGTGGTCAGCCGCCTGGCTCATTCTTTCGATAAATTGTACGTCCCGTCCTGCATCCAATGCAGCGTCTGCCACCACTTTATGAAACAAATCAGTATCCATTAATCCTGAACAACTGAAGGTCAATAAAATTCCCTGAGGTTTGAGGATTTGCATAGCGAGCATATTAATGTCTTTGTAGCCCCGACAGGCGCGAGTAAGGCTGGCTTTACTGTCGACAAACTTAGGCGGGTCCAGAATGATCATATCAAACTGTTTGCCTTGTTCCCGATACTCCCGCAATGCGCTAAACACGTCTTGTTTTTCGAAACTGCAGCGGGTGAGGTCAAGCTGATTTAATTCCGCGTTGCGCTTGGCCGTCGCCAAGGCATTCTCTGACACGTCTAAATGAGTGATATGATTAGCGCCACCGGCTAGGCAATAAACACCAAAGGTTCCGGTGTAGCTAAAGCAATTGAGAATATCGGCATTTTGGGCATATTTACCTGCGATAGCACGATTGTCACGTTGGTCGAGGTAAAACCCGGTTTTATGGCCTTGCTTTAGGTCAACAATCAGTTGGTGACCATTTTCGTTTATGATGATTTCATCTGGGACATCGCCAGCTAATACGCTAACGACTTGCTGAAGTCCCTCTTTTTCACGTACTGCCACATCTGATCGTTCCAAAATGGCGCAGTTCGGGAACAACTTTTTCAGCGCCCAAACCAGTTTGCTGCGGTGCTTTTCAGCGCCAGCACTGAGTAATTGGCAAACCAGAACATCGGAATAATAGTCAATTGTGATGCCCGGCAGACCATCGGACTCAGCTGCAACCAGTCGGTAACCGGTTAATCCATGCCGATGAATGAGGTCCTTGCGGCTGTCTAACGCGCTCTCAAGCCGGCGCAAGAAAAAGCCGTTATCAATGACATCTTGTTTTTCAAAGCTCCATACACGCACCTGAATCTGCGATTTAGGTGACCAAGCGCCTTTGGCCAACCATTCACCGTCTGCGCTATAGATATCGACCGTGTCGCCACTGCGTAATTTGCCTGTGGTTTGCTTGATTGCTTTGCTAAAAATCCATGGGTGACGGCGCTTCAGAGATTTTTCGCGGCCCGGATTGAGAATGACGCTGGATGCCATGCATATGCCTTAGAATAAATTGCAGGGCGCGAAGTTTACACTAAATTGGAGGGTTTCGCTGTATCCTTGTCAGCCTTCGCGTTGCGGGCCATTCTCATCTGAGAATGAGAAGAGTTGGTCGATATCCATATCATAGGCTTCTACCAGCGCATTGCGAAACAAACCTGTGATGGCATCGAAGGTTGAAAGTTCTGGGTTATTGATGTTGCCGCTAATAGGAATACGAGTCGCCACCATATCGCTTTGGTTGCTTTCTAACAGCGTCGTTAAGCCACCACTGATTGCCTCAAGCAATAAGGCAAAGGGATTATCACCGTCTTCGACCAGGTCTTCTTTCCAACTGAATACGTCGAGGTTATAGATTCCCGCTTTGACATAGCCGTCAACCTCGCCTTGCTGGGATATCAGTTCCATGGCTAAGTCGAGCTGTCCTGCTTCAAAATCGATGGGTAAGTAATATTTGATAAAGCGATCCAGATACGCAACATCGAGCCTTTGCATGCTGATATCAGCATCGAACGTTGGCTTGGCCTCAAAAGGATTGTAGCTACCGTTGAATTGGATCTCTGCTTGATTCTGCACTAAGCCAGATAAGTTTGCTGTGGCAAAATCAGGGCGGGATTTATCACGGATATTGGTAATATTTTTAATCACACCCTGAGTGTCGGATAGAGTAAATAGACTTTGCTGTTGGTCAGCAATCAATTCAAAGTCAAACTGCCCGTCACTAATATCGACCCGGTCGATAGCGAACGGCACTAGTTGATTGGCTAGGTCGATCCAGGTGTCGGCATCGCGGGCCTGGTCGTTTTCAATCACGGCTTGCCCGGGCCTGTCTAATAAATGAATGTGGGGCTTGATAAAATGTAACTCGGCGACGACCTGCCCACGGAACAGCGCCGACCAAAGGATAGATAAATCCAATGTATCGGTGAAAAGTAACGGTTGCTTTTTATCCTGTGCAACAGAATACAACTCGATACCATGGATTTTATAAGCCCCACGCCAAAGGGCAAGGTCGATATCATCGACCTTGCCCTCTATACCTTCTGACTCTGAAATTGCTTGGTTAACTTTTTGTTCAATATAGGTCGGTGCATAAATTCGCGCAGCTGCGCAAAGCAGGACCAGCGCGCTCAACCAAATGAACATCCATCGCTGTAGCTTATGTGCTCCGGCCATATCAGCGCTTCGCTATTATCCAAACTGCATGGATGATTCCGGGAATGTATCCAAGCAAGGTTAACAATATATTCAAAAAGAAGGCTCCGCTGAGGCCGACTTGTAAAAATACCCCCAAAGGTGGCAACAGTACTGAAAGTAAAATGCGTAATAGATCCATATTTCCTCCGTATATCATTTGTTAACCGGGTTATCGATCGTGATAGTCAGGGAGAGTGTCAGCAACAACTGCGCCACGTTGTCCTCTTGGTTGCGGTTCACCTGTGGTGGTATCGGCTAAGATATGATGCTCAAGGGCTGAATTTAGCTCGGCTCCGAGCAAGATGACAAAAGCCGAAATATAAAACCACATCAGCAGCACAATCACGCCTGAAACCGGACCGAAATTTTGTTCATAATTGGCAAAATTTGCGACGTAATAAGAAAAACTTGCCGATGCCAGCATCCATATCAACGTAGAAAATATTGCTCCGGGCGTTAACCAGCGCCATTTAGCGGGTTGTCTGTCAGGGGAAAAGCGAAACAAAAGCAACAACGCGGTGTAAAAACCAAAGGCACAAAGGGGCCATAGCAGCACTGGAATTAGCCACTTTCCGGTATGCGACTGACCGAATACATCTAATATAAATGGTAACGCAGCGACAATGCTCATAATGAGCAAAATCAAGGTTAAGGCCC
Organism: Alteromonadaceae bacterium; assembly: GCA_964228145.1. GTDB lineage: Bacteria > Pseudomonadota > Gammaproteobacteria > Enterobacterales > Alteromonadaceae > Pseudobowmanella. The sequence goes on from CAXQZJ010000049.1 coordinate 8,108, forward strand.
CCGCGGTAAAGATGATCCTGAGAAACAGGGTTCGCCACCAGGCGCGCTTGTTTTGTTCCTGATATGCGCGATTGCACGCTTTTACCAGTGCTTGTATGCCTTTACTGCCGCTCCAAATTGCCAAACCTAATGCAGCCAAAGCTCCGAGGCTGAGGCTGCTTTCAGTTTTGCTGGCAATGTCTTCCAGTCGTTGCTCCAAAAGACGGATAAATTGCTCAGGCGCAATGCCGCTTAACAGGCCCACATGTTGCACTACATCGGCATGTCCGAAAATTAATCCGTAAAGTGATACCAAAGCGCTCAACATGGGGAATAAGGCCAACAAAAAATAGAATGCGACCCCTGCGGCCAGCAACTGGAGTTGGTCTTGGTTTAAGCGATGCCATATCTGCTTAATAACTTTCCACCACTCGCTGGCAGATAGGGTGACAGGGCTCTTGGTGCTGTCGTCATTATCGTGACTCATAGGGCTATCTCGTGGTTGGCTTCGTTATTAGCTGTATACAAACTTCGCACCAACATGGTGTGTCTGGCGCTAAAATTGCTTTAGATACCTGTCAAAAGTGTTTATCGGGCGTTTAGCGACGCCAAGGACGTGATGGTGGAAAATTTTTCCGTTTGGTTTGCAAGTTTGAATAGTTATTTACCGCAGTTGAGTGTCGGTGTGCTCATCTTGGTGATGTGCTTTATCGTGTCATCTTGGTTGGCGGGATTACTCTCTGCTCCTTTGACACGTCTGACGCAAAGCCAATTAATCAAAGTTGTGATTCGCAGAACGGTCAGAGCCTTGATCATTCTGCTCGGACTTTACGGCTTCTTAAAGTTAGCAGGTTTAACCGACTTTGCGGTTGCTATTATCAGCGGTACCGGCTTGATTGGATTAGTGGTTGGCTTTGCGTTTAAAGACATCGCAGAGAACTTTATTGCCAGCATTTTACTGAGTATTCAACGGCCCTTTAAAATCGGTGACGTGATTGAAGCTCAGGGGCATATTGGGGTCATCAAGCAGGTCACGGCCAGGGCGACAACCTTGGTTGACTTTGACGGTAACCATATTCAAATCCCCAATGCCACCATCTATAAGAACATCATTAAAAATCTGACGGCAAATCCGAATATGCGCGGCCATTTCAGTGTTGGTATAGGCTATGACAGTCATGTCAGGGATGCCCACCAAATAGCACTTGCCTGTATGCAAGCAAATGAAGCCGTATTGGACGAGCCTGAACCTATGATACTGGTTGAGAGCTTGGGCTCTTCGACAATCAATCTTACTTGTTATTTCTGGTTAAACAGTCATAAGCACAGCGTGATTAAAGTAGCTTCAGCGCTTATGCATAGCGTGGTCAAAGCCTATTTGAAACACGGCATATCGATGCCGGATGACGCCAGAGAAAGAATACTGTTACCGGCTGACCAAGCGCAGGTGGCAACGCAACAATCACAAGATAAGGCTGATGGCCAAGAGCTATCGACCGAGGAATCGGCGGATACGCCGATGGATGAGATGGAGTCAGAGGCTGACGATATTCGTCGTCAAGCCGCACAAGCACGCGACCCTGAACAAGGGCGCAATATTTTGTAGATATTTTTACTATCCACAAAGGATAACAGGAGGAACTTATGATAGGTCGTTCATATGTACTGGTAGCCAATCATAGCGAAGCGAAAATTTTTGCGCTGCGAAACCATGGTAGAGAATTAGAACTTGAGCAAAGTTGGTCAAACCGCTTCGGCCATGCCAACGATCAGGATATTTATACTGATCGTCCAGGTCGTCAGTCTTCACCCGCTTCTCAGGTACAGGGTGTCGATAGCATGCCACGCAAAGACGCTGCTGAATTAGAGGCCGAGCGCTTTGCGGGCGATATTATCGACTGGTTAGACACGAAGCGCAAAACCGACAAAGTGTATCATCTCGATATCATTGCCGAGACCGGCTTTTTGGGCAAGCTTCGCAGTAAACTTAACAAGCAAACTGAAGAACTGGTTGGCAAAGTGGTAGGTAAAGACGTGGTTAATGCTGAGGAACAAACACTGCTTGATTACCTGAAACATTAATCTTGAAGATGACTAAGAGGGCATACAATGGCAAAAGCAATAAAAGCACATGTGCAGGGCCGCGTGCAAGGTGTTCATTTTAGAGACAACACTAAGCAGCAAGCGGAAAACCTTGCATTGGCGGGTTACGCGAAAAACCTCGAGGATGGCAGTGTGGAAGTATTCGCTGAGGGCGATGAGACCAGCTTGCAGGCGTTAATCGATTATCTGGTCAATGGCCCTGCTACAGCAGAAGTGATGCAGGTAGATCATGAAGAAGTTGAACCACGTAACGCGTCCGGCTTTCAGATATTGTAATTTATATGCACCAAGCGCAGACTGGCCGGTAAAATTCGATACAACGCAGGACGCAGAATATGCAGGTTTTTCGTTACATTCAACAGGGCTGTGATTACCAATTGCAAGAAGGGACGGCAGCGATGCCAGACCTTGCACCCACCGAAGTTCTGATCGAGGTGGAAGCATTCGGATTGAACCGGGCAGATGTGCTGCAAGGGCAGGGAAAATATCCGCCTCCACCTGGCCACAGCGAGATTCCGGGATTAGAGGTGGCAGGCAGAGTGGTCGGTGCAGGAAGTCAAGCTGCCCAGCACTTGATGAACCGTCGGGTGTGCTGCATTGTGTCTGGTGGCGGTTATGCTCGATTTAGTAAAGTTGATTACCGACATCTGATTCCGGTACCGGATTATATGCCCGTTGAGCATGCTGCTGGTTTGGCTGAGGTATTTCTTACCGCTTATCAATGTCTTTTTGACTTGCATAAGGTGCAACGCGGTCAACGTGTGCTGATCCACGCGGGTGCCAGTGGTGTGGGTTTGGCAGCAATCCAGTTAGCCAAAATGTCAGGCGCGGAGGTACTGGTTACCAGCAGTTCCGCACATAAGCTTCAGGCCTGTGCGGATAACGGCGCTGATATCATGATTAACTATCATCAGGAATCTTTCGCCGAGCTATTGAAACAACGAAAGCTTATGATGGACTGCATTATTGATGTGGTTGGGGGAGATTACCTCAATGATAATCTTTCTGTGCTTAACCTTGATGGTAGTCTGATTCAACTCGCCATGCTTGGCGGGCGCTATGCACAAAATGTGGATCTGGCATTGCTATTGTCAAAACGGGCAACGATTAAAGGATCCACGCTGCGTAATAGGGATGATCTGTATAAGGCCCAGCTGGTGGCTGACTTTAAGGCTGAGTTTGGCGCAGCGTTAAACCAAGGAAAACTGAACCCCAACTTACACGCGGTATTATCGCCTGAACAGGTCAATCAGGGCCATCAGTGGCTAGCGGCCAATAAAACCGTGGGTAAGTTGGTGGTTAAGTGGTAA
>CAXQZJ010000050.1:0-25577 GCA_964228145.1 Alteromonadaceae bacterium
CCGATCATGGTCGCGGATTTGCAGCGGGAACAACAGCAAATCAGGGCATTGGATCTGTCCTTGGTAATCAATCAATACAACGAGCTGATGGTCGACTAATGGTGCATCAGCGATTGGCGCTGGCACAACAATTGAATCTACGCTTTGAGGTAAAGGTTAATGACTAACCATTTTGGCTCAAAGGCGGTGAGATGCTCTCAGAATTTGTTGAAAAACATAAGCTCAATCAGTCATTTATAGATGTTGCACAAGCTTGGTATGAGCCCCTGGCCCAAGCGATACTGTCGCACTACATTGGTGCAAAGGCACCGGTTTTTATCGGCGTTAATGGCGCACAAGGCTCAGGCAAAACCACCCTGTGCGCCTACCTGTGTCAGTGGCTTGAAGCCAACGGCGTAGCGGCGATAAGCATCAGTCTGGATGATTTTTATTTAAGCCGACGCCAACGTCTTCAACTGGCTAAAGATGTTCATCCCCTGTTGGCAGTACGCGGTGTCCCGGGGACTCACAACATTCCACTGCTACAACAAACCTTGTCAGATCTACGTGCCGGGCAGCATCCTGTTGTGTTACCGCGGTTTAACAAAGCCACTGATGACTGCACTTTACCGCTGCAAACCGTGCGTCAGCCTAGGGTGATTATATTGGAAGGCTGGTGTTGGGGGGTAGCCGCCCAAACTGAGATAGAACTCGCAGAGCCAGTCAACACACTAGAGCGGATTGAAGATGCGGACGGTCGTTGGCGACACTATGTAAACCAATCTTTAGCCACTGCTTATCAACCCTTGTACCGGTTTATGGACAAGTGGTTAATGCTCAAGGCGCCGTCGTTTGATTGCGTTTATCGCTGGCGGTGTGAACAGGAACATAAACTAAAAGCTGCTCAGGCCGGTGATGGCATCATGTCCGACCATCAAGTTGCTCGATTTATTCAATATTACCAAAGACTTACTCAACATTGTCTGGCAACGCTGCCTGCGCGCTGTGATTGGGTCTTTGAACTCGATTCAAAACGCCACATAACCCAATTAAGGGAGCGCGGTTAAATGGGCTATTCCCAGACGTTAGTCTTTACCGATTTAGACGGTACCTTGCTTGATCATGACAGCTATCAGCCGGGCCCCGCTGGTCCTTTGCTAAACAGACTGGGCAAACAACAGGTGCCGGTGATTCCCTGTAGCAGTAAAACCGCTGCTGAAATTATGCCGCTGATGGCCGAATTAAACCTGCACGGCCCATTTATTTGTGAAAATGGCGCTGCAGTTTATATCCCCACTCAATATTTTGCTGCACCTCCCGCGCAGACGCAGAAAACAGATAACCATTGGGTTAAACAGTTCAGTCCTCCCCGAGCATTTTGGTTAGCGGTGCTACATCAATTGCACAGTGAGTTTCCCGATTGTTTCGCATCGTTTGCCGAAATGGGCGCGGAAAAAGTCGCCAGCCAAACCGGTTTGTCGCTGACTCAGGCGCGCTTGGCGTGTAATCGCCATTGGAGCGAACCGGTGCAATGGCTGGGTAGCGAACAAGCTAAAAAGTGCTTCATTGCCAGGTTGAAAGAGCAGGGGGCAAATCCACTTCAGGGCGGCAGATTTTTATCGGTCAGTGGCGAATGTGACAAGGGACAGGCGATGAAATGGTTGGCAGAGCAATACGCAAAATTTCATCCTGATGCAGAAGTGCGCACATTGGCGCTTGGGGATGGTGAAAACGATATCGCCATGCTCGAGGCAGCTGATCTGGCTGTGATCATTGCGTCGTCTCACCATTCACCTCCGGTGATTCAACATTCGTCACAACGATTGACATCAGGGATCGGGCCTGCGGGATGGGCAGAGGCGATAGAACATTTTTTCTTTAAACACGGAGAAGCTTAAATGGCTGATTTTTATCAAAATGGTGTGGTTACGACCTTGCATAATTTGGGGCAGCGTCCACTGTCAGACGTTGAAGCTGAATTGTGTAATTTTGCCAAACGCAGACCCATGGCGCTGATCTTACCCAGCTTATATTCTGAGTTACAGGGGCCAGCTCTGGACAACATTATTCTGCAACTTAAAGAAGTACCCTATTTATCTCAGGTCGTGATTGGGCTGGATCGGGCAAACCGTGATGAGTATTGTCATGCGCTGTCCTTTTTTGGCCGGTTACCGCAACATCACCGAATTCTTTGGAACGATGGCCCGCGACTTCAGGCATTGGACAAAGAGCTCGCGGAGTTGGGCCTGGCGCCCCGAGAACTGGGCAAAGGGCGCAATGTTTGGTACTGCATGGGATATGTGTTGGCAACGGCCAAAGCTGAATCAGTAGCCCTCCACGATTGTGACATTCTGACTTACGACCGCTCTTTGTTAGCTCGACTGATTTATCCGGTAGCTAACCCTCAGTTTAATTATGAGTTTTGCAAAGGTTTTTACGCACGTATTGCAGACGGAAAAATGAATGGCCGGGTGTCTCGTTTGCTCGTTACACCCTTGCTTAGGGCGTTAAAACGGGTGGTGGGGTACAACGATTATCTCGAGTTTATGGACAGCTTTCGTTATCCACTGGCGGGTGAGTTTTCATTTCGTCGTGACGTACTCAATGATATTCGAATCCCAAGTGATTGGGGACTGGAGATTGGCGTGTTGTCAGAAATGCACCGTAATTACGCCAGTAATCGTTTATGTCAGGTTGACGTTGCTGATGTTTACGACCACAAACATCAGGATTTGTCGTTAAGTAATGATCAGGGCGGCTTATCGAAAATGTCGATTGATATTACCAAAGCCTTATTCAGGAAATTGGCTACTCAAGGCCATACTTTCAGCAGTGAGATCTTTCGGTCACTCAAGGCAACCTATTTCCGTATCGCGTTGGATTTTATCGAGACCTACCACAATGATGCGCGTATGAATGGGCTGACACTGGATATTCACAGTGAAGAAAAAGCCGTGGAGATGTTTGCGGAAAATATCATGAAAGCCGGTCAGAGCTTTTTAAGTAACCCAAAGGAACGACCATTTATCCCCAGTTGGAACCGGGTCGTCAGTGCAATGCCTGACGTGTTGGAACGGCTTCGAGATGCTGTGGAGGAGGACCATAAAGAATTTACTGAGGAGGGGGCATGAGCGTCCACCACAGTGGCCTGACTGAACGTCTGGTGCAACATTTAAGTGTTATCTACGATGGTATCTTAACTGCGTCGGACTATCCCGGCTTGGCTGAGCGATTAATGGAGAGGATGCGACTTAACCCACCCCATCCTTGCTATCCCCATCAAGCTCATAAAAACAACTGGTCTCAAAGTGATGTAGTGCTGATTACCTACGGTGACAGCATAGAACATGCAGAAACACCTTCATTGGTGTGTTTAAAGCAGTTTTTGGATAGTCATTGTAAGGGCGTTATCAATAACGTACATATTTTGCCTTTCTTTCCTTACAGTTCTGACGAAGGTTTCGCTGTTATCGATTATTCAAGCGTGAACGAAGGCTTGGGTAACTGGCAACATATTCGTGACATAGCTAACGATTATGGCTTGATGGCTGACGTGGTAATCAATCATTGTTCGTCCCGCAGTTTATGGTTTGAGAACTTTGTTAAGGGTGAGGGAACGGGCGCAGATTATTTTTATACTACCGATCCTGGCGAAGATCTGTCCGCGGTCGTTCGGCCCAGAACTTCTGATTTGCTCAAGGAGGTCAAAACCGATAATGGCGTGAAGTATGTCTGGTGCACCTTCAGTCATGACCAGGTTGACTTTGACTTTCGAAATCCGCAGGTGTTGCTGGCGTTTGTCGACATTATTCGCCTCTATCTTGACCAGGGCGTGAAATTGTTTCGGTTAGATGCGGTGGCGTTTTTATGGAAACTGCCAGGCACAAGCAGTATTAATTTGCCGCAAACCCACGAGATTATACGTTTGCTTCGTACCTTAATTGAGCATGCCAGCCCTGAAGCGGTAATAATCACTGAAACCAATATCCCCAATCAACAAAACCTTTCTTACTTTGGTAATGCAAATGAGGCACATGGCATCTATAACTTCTCGTTGCCGCCGTTGCTGGTGCAAGCGTTAATTACTGGTAACAGTTACCACCTACGCAATTGGATGATGCGTATGCCACCGGCGCAAAACGGCACCATGTATTTTAACTTTATTGCCTCTCATGATGGGATTGGCCTACGCCCGGCAGAAGGGATACTGGATGATCAAGAAGTCGCGCAGTTGCTGCAGACCATGCAGGAGTTTGGTGGCAGGGTATCCTGGCGAATCGGCGATGGTGGCCAGCAAAAGCCCTACGAGATCAATATAGCTTTAGCTGATGCATTGCAGGGTACCACGGCAGGCAAGGACAAATGGCAATTTGCGCGATTTATTTGTGCCCATGCGATTATGTTCGGGTTGGAGGGAATACCGGGTGTCTATATCCATAGCTTACTCGGAACAGGTAACGACTATGAGCGGCTTAACAACACCCAACATAACCGCTCGATCAATCGCCATCGTTGGCAGCAAAGCTTACTGGCAGAACAGCTGGCTGATCCGGCGAGTTTTCATGCCCGGGTGTTAGAGGCACTAACGGCCTTACTGGCGATTCGCATTCGACAACGGGCGTTTCATCCCAACGCGACGCAGTTTACTTTGCAATTGGGTGACCAATTGGTGGGCTACTGGCGGCAAAGTCAGGATAAGCGACAAAGCATATTTTGTATCAGTAACATCGACACACAACCAAAGCAGCTGCGTTTGTCAGATATTAACTTAATCGGCACTGATTCATGGGTGGATTTGATATCGGGTTCTCTGATTTATGCGGATGATGTCGAGATAGCGCTAACACCATATCAAACAGTGTGGATCAGTAATCTGTCTGACTAAAAAAGGGTCCGTTAGGACCCTTTTTAAATGATTACACAGTGGCGAAATTAGAGCCGTGCTTCTGCAAACAGGGATTCCATATTTAGGCCCTGATGACCGAGGATATCTTTAAGACGTCGCAAGGCTTCAACCTGAATTTGTCTCACACGCTCACGTGTAAGACCTATTTCAGCGCCGACGTCTTCCAGTGTTGATGGTTCATACCCCATCAGACCGAAGCGTCGTGCTAAGACTTCTCTTTGTTTGGGGTTGAGTTCCTGCAACCACGAGATGATATTGTTTTGCATATCACTGTCTTGCAGGTTGTCCTCTGGTCCCATGTCACGTTCATCAGCAATAATGTCCAATAACGCTTTATCATTATCACTACCTATTGGGGTATCTACGGAACTGATTCGCTCGTTAAGACGCAGCATTTTGCTCACGTCTTCTACCGGTTTATCCAGTGCTTCTGCGATTTCTTCGGCTGTTGGCTCGTGATCCAGCTTTTGTGCCAGTTCTCGCGCGGTGCGAAGATACACGTTAAGTTCTTTAACCACATGGATAGGCAAGCGGATTGTGCGTGTTTGATTCATTATCGCACGCTCAATGGTTTGGCGAATCCACCAGGTAGCGTAAGTAGAAAAGCGAAACCCACGTTCAGGGTCAAACTTTTCGACCGCGCGAATCAGGCCAAGATTGCCTTCTTCGATAAGGTCGAGTAATGCCAAGCCGCGGTTATTGTAGCGACGGGCGATTTTTACCACTAAACGTAAATTACTGACTATCATGCGTTTTCGTGATGCCTCGCAGCCACGTAACGCTTTTCGGGCGAAGAAAACTTCTTCTTCTGCGGTGAGTAAGGGGGCGTAACCTATTTCGCCTAAATACAACTGGGTGGCGTCGAGGTTTTTGGGGATGTCTTCTTGCGCGGCAAGAATTTCTTCCATAGGGTCAACACTGCTTTGCTCGTCTTCTGCAAATTGAGCAGCATTGGCGTCATCCATTTCGTCATTGATATCGATTTCTGCGACTACTGTTTTACTGTGACCCATTAGTAGATCTCCAAGTTGTCGATTGTAACTAACCTATATAAGGCCTCCGTGGTTCTAGTTATTTATTGTTATAGGTCCAGGTAATATGAGCCCACCCTTTTGCTCACGGTCGTTTACCTGCGAGGGAGAAATCGTGAAGGGTCGACCGACCTTCCCCGGAAGCGGATTTCGAAATGTAACTTAACGCTATCCGTTCCGCTTTTTCCCATTAGCGCGATTTGTTGTCCGGCTTTAACCCATTGCTGTTCTTTAACTTCAATGGATTGGTTATGAGCATAGGCTGTCAGGTAATCATCCGAATGACGAATGATGACCAAGTTACCAAAGCCCCGCAACGCGTCGCCGGTGTACACCACTTTACCATCGGCAGCTGCAACAACTGGCGTGCCTGCACGGTTAGCAATGTCTATTCCCTTATTCCCCTGTTCCTTAAGAGAGAAGCGCGCAACCACTTGTCCTTGTGCCGGCCACGTCCATGTTATTTTTTGCTTGGACGTTGAACTGCTTAGCGGGTCAGACGAGTTGTTTTCTTCACTCTTGACCTCACCATACTCTCGGGTTTTTGGCCGGTCAACAGGTTGTTTTACGGATTGATTTGAGGTCTGACCAGTGGATTGGGAAGGGGCTCTATACTGACCGTTGTTCATTTGCGAACGCGACGCATTTGCCTGTCTCGGCGGAGGTGTTAATCTCAGTCGCTGCCCGGCTCTGATGGGCGTTGAGGGGCTAAATCCGTTATAGCGTGCAACATCGGCAAAATCCAAGTGATACAGAAACGCAATGGAATACAGAGTGTCGCCTTTTCTGACCACCACCGACGTTGGTGGAGCGAGCGGATCGATAGTCGATGCAGGGGTTGTTAGGTCTCTTACCGGGGCTGGGCGGTGATGACTACCACAAGAAGTCATCACCATACACACCAGCAAGGTTATCCATAACCGCAATTGCATCTGCAGACCTAGCGCAGCATAAGGTAAGCGAGAAGGGCTAAACCAATTACCCCCCAGCCGAGCACTTCAATATGGGTTCTTAGTCTGGCTTCCATTCGTGGGCCGCCCCATTTCATCAGGCCAGCAACCAGATAAAAGCGCATCCCGCGGCCTACCAAAGAAGCAAGAATGAACGGCAGAATTGCCAATTGGAGTACGCCTGCACTGATGGTGAAAACTTTATAAGGAATCGGCGAGAATCCGGCTAAAAACACCACCCAGACACCATATTCTTCAAACCAGTCGATGGCATGCTGCATTTTATCCTGATAGCCCGCTTCAACTATCAGCGGGTAGATAAACTCATCATAGGCAAACCAGCCTAACGCATAGCCTGCGATGCCGCCCAGTACCGATGTGATGGTTGCAATCAGGGCGAAGCGAAACGCTTTTGAAGGTTGTGCGAGCGCCATCGGTGCCAGCATCACATCGACTGGAATCGGAAAAAACACCGATTCAATAAAGCTCATGCCACCCAAATAGGATGGGGCGTGTCTATGTCTGGCCCATGACAAGCATTTGTCATACAAAGTGCCAAAAATTCTCATTGAACATCTCCGGGAACCAGGGGAACAAACCTCACAGCTTCAATCACCTCGGTAGTAAAATTTTCTTCGTCGCGAGTTACGCAGTAAAGTTTCTGCTGTTGATCGCCAACCGGCACAATTAAGCGACCCCCCTGGTTCAATTGCTGTAACAGGGCTTCGGGCATATGTGACGCGGCTGCGGTAACTAAAATTGCGTCGAATGGCCCTTTTGTCGCCCAGCCTTGCCAACCATCTCCATGTTTCATCGAGACATTGTGAAAGTCCAGTTGGTTCATTCGGCGTTTAGCTTGAAACTGCAATGCTTTGATGCGCTCAACGGAATAAACGTGTTGAAACAGCTGGGCCAATACGGCGGTTTGATACCCAGAACCGGTGCCAATTTCCAGCACCGTCTTTGGGTTGCAGGGCGCATCGAGCAGCAGCTCGGTCATTCTCGCGACAATGTAGGGTTGCGAAATGGTTTGCCCCTGGCCAATAGGCAAAGCAGTATTCTGAAACGCTTTATGTTTTAGCGCGTCGGGCAAAAAAATGTCCCGTGGCACGTTGGCGATGGCCCGTAACACACGTTGGTTATTAATTCCTTCCTGGGCTAACAGTTGTGCTAACCCATCACCGAGGCGTGAAGTTGTTCGTCGTGTATATTGCATAACTCGTTATTATTTATAGTTTTGTTATCCATTGCGTTAAATCATCCATGCTCGCGTATGCAGTCATATCGACGGACAATGGTGTGACAGACACATAACCGTTGGCAATAGCATGAAAGTCGGTACCGGGTCCTGCATCTTGTTCTTGACCAACCGGGCCGTACCAGAATATCTCGCGACCAAAGGGGTCCGTGTCCCGAACCATAGATTCTGCCCTATGGCGGCGGCCTTGTCTTGTGACTTTTATGCCTTTTATGTCCTCAAGGGGTAAGTTGGGGACGTTGATATTAAGAATTTGATCAGGCGGTAACGGGTGGGCCTGCAAATGGGCAATGATACGAGCCGCCATTACCGCCGCTGTTTCAAAGTGTCCACCTTGATAACTACATAACGACACTGCCACAGCTGGCAGTCCCATGTAACGTCCTTCGGTCGCGGCAGCGACAGTACCGGAATAAATCACATCATCACCCAGGTTGGCACCGTGATTGATACCTGACACCACCATGTGAGGCTCTTCTTTCAGAAAGCTATTTAACCCGACATGAACACAGTCAGAAGGCGTGCCATTGACAGCGTAAAAGCCGCTCTGCATTTGTTGAATGCGTAACGGGTTGGTTAACGACAGGGCGTTACTGGCACCGCTGCAATTACGATCCGGAGCGATAACGGTAATCTCATGGTGTTTATTAAGCTCTGTATGCAATGCATGCAAACCTGCGGCATGCACCCCATCGTCATTACTCAGTAACAGTTTCATTGGTTTGCTCCTCGGTGTGATAATTTACCAGCTCTCGAATCACGCTGGTGGCAAAGCACCCTGGGGGGAGGTCAAAACTCAGGGTGAGGGTATCGCGGTCACATTCCCACGTCAGATTGTCGGGGTACAAGTGCACGCTGCGTCTGTCGTGATCCATATTTATCGATGATAGCCCGTCTAATATTGCACTATGCTGGTCGCAAATATCTTTTTCTAATTGCAATGCCTGGTGTTTAGCTGGCGATGCTGTTGAGCCAAACATGGGCCCGGTCACTTGGATGTCACGGCGGTGCCAGCGCTGATTAATCTCGTCATTGATCTCGTCAGCGACAAAAAAGCTGTTACTGCCGCTCAGTCTCATGACGTCACCGGCAATGGGGGAGGACAGTTTCGGGTCGGCTAATCGTGCACTGACATATTCATTAAACAGGTACGCACGTAGCGCAGATATTGCCATTGAACGTTTATTGCGGTTGCGAATTACTTCGCCCTGGCACATACGTAAGCCGAGGGTCAAATTACTACCCTGATTACCAAACCGTTGCTCACCAAAATAGTTGGGCACACCTTCTGTAGCAATTTTTTGCAAGCGCGATGTGACATCGTCGCCAGCTACATCGGTCAATCTGATGGTAAACCTGTTGCCGCGGAGCGCGCCGGTGCGTAGCTTGCGGTTGTGCCGCTCTGCATGCAAAATTTTGGCGCCCGGTAGTGAAAATTCATTAACGTCAGGGACTGGCTTGGCGGCCAGATGAACACTGAAATACTGACGAGTGAGGGCATGTTTGTCCTTGCGCCCGGCGTAACTAACGGCGCGCAAATGAACGTTGAAAAATCGCGCCAGTTGTTCAGCAACATATGCGGTATTGAGATGTCGTTTCTCGAGCCAAATCAATAAGTGCTCACCTTCACCACTGGGTTCAACCAAGGGGATTTCTGTCACCTGAAAATCCTCTGGTGCAGATTTAAGTCGGGCACTGGATTGCGGCTGCCCGTGCAGGTAGTGCCAGCAAGGCGGGTAGACAAAACTATCAGTCATGTTTTTCAACCAATACAACAGCTTCCACTGCAATGCCTTCTTTGCGGCCAGTAAAACCTAATTTTTCTGTGGTTGTCGCCTTGACATTTATTTGCGTCAAATCGCAGTGCAAATCCTCTGCGATGCAACGGCGCATTGAAGGGATATGCGGCGCCATTTTTGGGGCTTGAGCAATGATGGTGATATCAGCATTACCGATACGATAGCCTTGTTGTTGTACCAACTGGTATACGTGTCGCAATAAGTTCCTGGAATCCGCACCTTCAAATGCCGGATCAGTATCTGGAAAATGCTGACCGATGTCACCTAATGCTAACGCACCCAAGAGGGCGTCGCTTAATGCGTGTAACACCACGTCGCCATCGGAATGGGCGAGTAACCCCTGTGGATAGTCAATGACAATCCCGCCAAGGGTAATCGGGCCTTCACCACCAAATTTATGTACGTCGAAACCGTGGCCAATTCGAATATTCATTGCTGTTCCTGTTGATGCTGTAGATAGAAAGCGGCGAGGGCTAAATCATCCGGTTGAGTGATTTTGATATTGCTGGCGCTTCCGGGCACCAGAGATACGCGATGGCCAGCCCACTCCATTGCGGACGCTTCGTCGGTGATATTGGCACCCGCAGCCAATCCCGCAGTGAGTGACTGAGTCAGCTCATGATAGGGAAAAAACTGTGGCGTTAATGCATGCCATAGGTGCGTTCGATCTTCGGTACGAACGACAGAAAGGTGTTGATTGCTGCGTTTCATTGTATCGCGCACGGGCGTAGCAAGGATGCCTCCTGTGGTGCTCTGCTCCTGCAAGCGCAGTAAGGCATTGATATCTTCAAGCTGAATACAGGGACGGGCAGCATCGTGCACCATCACCCAATCCGCGTTACCAATGGCTTGCAGACCAGCCAGTACAGAGTCAGCACGTTCATTGCCGCCATCGACCAAGGTAACCCATGGCAGTTCAGCGATGGTTGTTGTGCGGATGTAAGGGTCTGTCGGGCTTACCACTAAAAATATCTGGCCCAATTTGGGGTGTTGATGCAAGCGCTCCAGTGTGTGCTGCAAAATCGTTTTGCCATGAAGTGTGAGGTATTGTTTGGGGCGATCTGAGCCCATACGTTTTCCAACCCCCGCAGCCGGCACGACGACAGGTAATGCAGTCAAAATTACTCCTTATTATTGCTCTGGCAGAATACGGTAAAAGGTTTCGCCCTGCTTAATCAGGCCGAGCTCATTGCGGGCTCGTTCTTCAATGGCATCCAAACCAATCTTAAGATCTTGGATGTCAGCTTTTAATAGCGCGTTACGCTGTTGCAGATTGGCGTTTTGCTGTCTTTGTTGTTCAACTTCCAGCTTCATTTGCCGATATTCGAGCACACTGTGCTTACCGAACCACAGCCGATACTGCAGTAAGCCAAGTAAAACAACCAAAATCACGGTGAACCATCTCATAACGTGAAGCAGAAACCCAAGTAAACCTATCCAGAGCATTATGCCCCATCAGCGCCAAGGAGCAACCACTGAGCGGGCTTTTTCGTCTTGTTCCTATCATCAGGTAGTGACTTTGCCGCTGGAATCGATGCAGATAACGGTTTTTGTGCTTTTCAGCATAGCCCTTGAGGTGTTCGATTTGCTAAACTCTGGCGCTTGTCTTTTATGCCCTCCAATGGATCTCAGAATGCTTTTAGAATACAAACTGTTGTTATCGCTCGGCGCAATTTTTTTGTTTGTGTTCTTCAGGTATATCGCCGTTAAGATTGTGCGACGTCGGCATAAAGCAAACAAAGAAGCGCGTCGTCACAGCATTAACATGATCAAAAACCTGACTAATTTTAGTACCGTGATCGTGTTGATGGTGTTGTGGGCCAATGAGGTACAAAATTTTGCGCTATCGCTGGCGGCATTTGCCGTTGCAATCGTGCTAGCTACCCGCGAGTTTATCCAGTGTATAACCGGTTTTATCTACTTGGGCTCCAACCGTATTTTTCGGGTCGGTGATTGGGTCCAGATCGGTGAGCATATGGGTGAAGTGACGGAAAATGACTGGTTGAAAGTAATTTTGCTCGAAGTTGAAACAGACTCATACGATTACACCGGTCGCTCGCTCGTTGTTCCCAATAGCATGATGCTGACTCACCCAGTTAAGAACCTCAACTTTCTTAAGCGCTATGCGACGCATTCGTTTGAATTGGTCAGAGATGGCAGCGTAAATGTGTTCGAATTCACCGATGAATTAAAGGCGCAGGCAAAAGCGTATTGCGAGCACTTTAGCGATGTCGCCAATCGCTATAACAACCTGATAGAAAAACGCCTTGAAGTACCGATTGCCGGTCCCGAGCCCTCGCTTCGGGTGTCGACGAATTATTTAGGACAGACCATTGTCACCTTAACGATATTTTGTCCTACCGAGGAGGCGATTGAAATTGAACAAAAGCTTACCCGGGATTTTATGCAGATGTGGTTTGCGCAAAAGGCGCAGGTAAATCATCCAGATGAAACAGAAGTAGGAGTTAGCCACTAAATGTTTGGTTTTTTTGAACGCCTGGTCGACCCGTTTCCGCCCAAGGCTCCAACCCAGCCGCCAGCGAATTTGTGGCAGTTTTGTCTGTATTACTCAAAAGGTATGAAGCGAGCGCTGATTTTACTGTCACTGACAGCCGGGATTACCGCAATGCTGGAAGTCAGTCTGTTCGCCTATCTGGGGGAATTGGTAGATTGGTTTGCCACCCGTGACCGGAATACCTTTTTGGCCGAAGAGCAAGACAGTTTAATCTGGATGGGGCTCGTTATTTTGCTATTTTTGCCCCTCGCTGTGTTCGCCAATTCGTTGTTGAATCACCAGACCATTTTGGGTAACTACCCGATGAGTATTCGATGGCAGGCGCATCGATATTTGCTTAGTCAAAGCGTTGGCTTCTTCCATGATGAATTTGCTGGCCGCGTTGCAACTAAAGTGATGCAAACTGCACTGGCGGTGCGTGAAACCGTACGTAAGCTGCTTGACCTGATGGTTTATGTGTTGGTGTATTTCGTCAGCATTCTGGTGCTTATATTCAGCATTGACTGGCGCCTTGGTATGCCTTTGGTGGTTTGGCTGGGGGTGTATATTCTGATACTCAGAAACGTCCTCCCCAGGCTCAAAGCGGTCAGTGAAAAACAAGCCGATGCCCGTTCGGAAATGACCGGTAGAATTGTTGATAGTTACACTAACATCACCACAGTCAAATTGTTTGCCCACAGCCAGCGTGAGTCGGAATACGCCCATTCCTCAATGCGCAAGTTTTTGCACACGGTTTACCCGCAAATGCGTTTGGTGACCGTGCTCAACATGCTGGTCTGGGGCAGCAACGCCTTATTGATATTTAGCACCACCGCATTGGCCATTTATCTGTGGATAAACCAGGTGGCTACGCCGGGCGACATTGCTATCGCAGTCAGTCTAACCTTGCGCCTTAACGGCATGTCCCAGTGGATAATGTGGGAAGTCTCAGGGTTGTTTGAAAACATAGGTACGGTGCAGGATGGTATGAACACTCTGGCCAAGCGCGTGGCGGTTGAAGATAAACCCCAAGCGCAGCGACTAGAGGTGAAAGAGGGAGAGGTGAGGTTCGACAACATCCGTTTTGAGTACGATCCGAAGAACAAAGTATTCGAGGCCCTGAATTTGCATATTCGCGCCGGTGAGAAAGTCGGCTTGGTCGGACGCTCCGGTGCTGGCAAGTCAACGCTAGTCAATTTGTTACTGCGATTTTATGACGTCAATGGCGGCGCTATCAGCATCGATGGACAGGATATTCGTGACGTACAGCAGGAATCGTTGCGCGCCAATATTAGTATGGTTACCCAGGATACCTCGCTGCTGCATCGCTCGGTGAAAGACAACATAGCCTATGGTAAAACCGACGCCACTGACGCGGATGTCATTCAGGCCAGTCATCAGGCGGCAGCGTTTGAATTTATTCAACAGTTATCCGATGGAAAAGGACGTGAAGGCTTTGATGCCCATGTGGGAGAACGAGGGGTAAAGTTGTCAGGCGGACAGCGGCAACGTATTGCGATTGCCAGGGTCATGCTCAAAGATGCCCCGATTCTGATCCTTGATGAAGCGACATCAGCACTTGATTCTGAAGTAGAAGTCGCGATTCAGGATTGCCTGGATAAGGTGATGGAAAACAAGACTGTGATCGCCATAGCTCACCGTCTTTCCACAATTGCCGCGATGGATCGCTTGCTGGTTTTGGACCAGGGACGTATTGTAGAACAAGGAACGCATCAAGCGTTGTTGCAGCAAAACGGTATTTACGCCAAATTGTGGTCACATCAGACCGGTGGATTTTTAGGCCTGGAGTAGATGATGGTTAGAGAACATAAGATGGAATTTACTCAAAAGAAACGCAGGGAATTCCCGGGCCATGGGGCTTATGCCCTGTCAATAGCAGGAAGAATCTTACGGATAGATGCGACAGGCCCCGGCAACAAAGAAATGGTAGAACAGTATGCCATGGAAGTCAGGGGTTATAGACAGCAACTCGCCGGCAAACCATGGGGCAGTGTAGTTATTTTTCGCGGTCAGGCATTGCTCACGTTTGATTCTGAAGAGGCCATGGCGGGTGCCATCGCAGAGGCAAAACAGCAAGGTTTGATCGCGACCGCCGTGATTCTGGATCGTATGGATGGAGAAGCCTTGTTTAGAGCCTATTGGGCAAAGCTGTACGAACACGCTGACATAGCTTACCGTTTTTGCGAAAACGAACAGGAAGCCCTCGAATGGCTATCTCATGCGCTGACAAGTGCAGAACATTGATGGGAATGGCGCGAAACAGGAAGCACTAACTTGTCGGGCAAATTGTTAAAATCGGGTGTTATCGTCAGTGCGATGACACTTATTAGTCGGGTATTAGGCCTGGTCAGAGATGTGTTTGTTGCCGGATTGCTCGGTGCAGGCGGTATGGCAGATGTGTTTATTTTTGCCAACAAAATCCCAAACTTTTTAAGACGTTTATTCGCAGAAGGTGCTTTTGCTCAGGCGTTTATTCCGGTACTTACTGAAATAGAACAGCAGGGCGATAAGCAAAAGCTGCGCTTATTCATTGCCCGGATTTCCGGAACGTTGGGCACGTTAGTATTGATTGTTACCCTGTTAGGGGTGGTCGGCTCGCCCATTTTGGCCTTATTGTTTGGCACCGGTTGGTTTGTCGACTATTTGAATCAGGGTCCTGATGCAGATAAATACCTGTTATCAGCGTTAATGCTGAAAATTACCTTTCCCTATTTATTTTTCATCACGCTCACGGCATTGGCAGGGGCGATACTGAATACCCTTAATCGATTTGCGGTGGCGGCGTTTACTCCGGTACTTTTGAACGTTGCCATTATCGTTGCAGCGGTTTTCAGAGCGCCTTACATGGAAACGCCTGCTGTTGGTATTGCCTGGGGAGTCTTTGCTGGTGGTGCGATTCAATTACTGTTTCAAATTCCATTCTTGTACCGGGCAAAGATGCTGGTAAAACCACAGTGGGGTTGGCACGATGAGAACGTGACCAAGGTCAGGGTTTTAATGATCCCTGCGTTATTCGGGGTGTCAGTTAGTCAAATTAATCTGTTGTTCGACACCTTTATTGCCAGTTTTTTACAAGATGGAGCAATAAGCTGGCTGTATTACAGCGACCGCCTGTTAGAGTTTCCACTGGGCTTATTTGGCATCGCGATTGCTACAGTCATATTGCCAACGCTGGCGCGAAATCACGTAAACACCGATAGCCGGCAGTTCCATGCCAATATGGACTGGGGGGTGCGTATGGTGTGTTTACTGGGTATTCCAGCAGCGGCGGGTTTGATGATGCTGGCAGCTCCCATGCTGGCTGTATTATTCGAGCGGGGGGAGTTCAATTCCCAGGACACCGCAATGGCATCTAACAGTTTAGTTGCCTATGCCGCGGGTTTGCTGTTTTTTATGTTAATTAAAGTTCTTGCGAACGGCTTTTTTGCTCGTCAGGATACGCGCACGCCAGTTAAATTCGGCATTATCGCGATGCTGGCGAATATGGTTTTCAACGTTATTTTTGCAATACCGTACGAATACGTGGGGTTAGCGATGGCTACGGCGGCCTCAGCGTTACTGAATGCTGGATTACTTTATTGGTATTTACACAAACAAGGGGTGTATCAGGTAAGTCGTCACACCTTGGTGTTTTGTTTGAGGATTTTGATAGCGACACTGGTTATGGTGTTGGTGTTATGGCAGGCACGGGAATGGCTCGACGTGTTGTCCAGCGCAGATGAGTTTAAGCGAGCTATAATGTTGGCGGCACTTATCAGTATCGGCGCCGTTTCATTCTGCATTGGCCTGATCCTTCTGGGGGTTCGCCCAGCAATGATTTTGCAGAAAAACGTGACTAACCCGTGAAATCCCCGGAAAAGCCGAGAAATGCGCTTTTTTTCACCCACTGCTGGGTTATAATCGAGCGTTTACAGTGATAACTAAGGCACATACGTGGAGTTGATTCGGGGCTTACACAATCTTAAACCCGAGCATGTGGGTTGTGTGTTGACCATAGGTAAATTTGATGGTGTTCACTTAGGCCACCGTGCTGTGTTGGCCAACCTGATAAGGGATGCCAAGCAGTTGGGCGTGCCGTCGATGGTGATGGTGTTTGAGCCCCAACCCGAGGAGTTCTTCATGGCAGAGCGGGCGCCTGCCCGTTTGTCTCGCCTCCGTGATAAATATAAAGAGCTTAAAAAGCTGGGTATTGACCGGCTGTTATGTGTTCGCTTTGACCGCACATTTTCTCAGTGGAGTGCGGAGGCCTTTGTCAGAGATCTGTTGGTCAAACGCCTGGGCGTACGTTTTTTGGTCGTGGGTGATGACTTTCGTTTTGGCGAACGTCGATTGGGCGACTTTAACATGCTCAAAGATGCGGCCAAGCAATACGGTTTTGAGCTAGAGAGCACACAAAGTCTGCGTCTGGCTGATTGCAGGGTAAGTTCTTCTGCGATCAGAGAAGCTTTAGCCAGCGGGGACTTAAGCGAAGCAACCTCTATGCTGGGGCGGGACTTCAGTATTGCCGGACGTGTGGTTCATGGTCAGAAAAAGGGCCGCACAATAGGCTTTCCGACTGCGAATGTGTTGTTAAAGCGCTGTGTTTCGCCCGTGCAAGGCGTGTTTGCAGTGCGAGTGGAATTAAATCGTCAACAGTATCGCGGTGTCGCCAACATTGGTAGTCGTCCTACGGTTGATGGCGTTAAACCTCTGCTCGAAGTTCATATTTTTGATTTTGACCAACAAGTTTATGGTCAGCACATCGAGGTGATTCTTGATCGCAAGATACGCGACGAGCACCGGTTCGACTCATTCGAACAACTAAAACTGCAGATTGCACGTGATGTTGCTGCAGCAAAAGATTTTTATCAACACAGATGAGCGTGATCACTGACTTAATGTTAGTATCGGGCGTTAACAGAATTTACATTTAAATTGACTGGATTTAAGGATTCATGAGCGATTACAAACCCACTCTGAATTTGCCGGAAACAGCGTTTCCGATGCGCGGCAACCTCGCTCAGCGTGAGCCACAGATGCTCAAAAGCTGGACTGAAAAGAAACTCTATCATGCGATTCGCGAAGCGAAAAAAGGAAAAACACCTTTTGTGCTGCATGATGGACCTCCCTACGCGAATGGCAACATTCATATTGGTCATGCGGTTAACAAAATCCTTAAAGACATTATCGTAAAGTCGAAAACCTTGTCTGACTTCGATGCGCCTTATGTGCCGGGGTGGGACTGTCATGGTTTGCCGATTGAATTGATGGTAGAGAAAAAAGTCGGCAAGCCCGGAAAAAAGGTGACAGCCGCAGAATTCCGTCAAAAATGCCGGGAATATGCTGACAAGCAAATAGATGGACAGCGCACCGACTTTATTCGCTTAGGGGTGTTAGGCGAGTGGGACAACCCCTACAAAACCATGGATTATAAGTCTGAAGCCGACATTATCCGTGTACTCGGTAAAATCATTGACAAGGGTCATTTACAAAAAGGTTTTAAGCCGGTGCATTGGTGTACAGATTGTGGCTCCGCTCTGGCTGAGGCTGAAGTCGAATATAAAGACAAGCACTCGCCTGCCATCGACGTGGCCTTTACCGCTGCTGACAGTGAAGCGCTGGCTGATTTGTTTGATCATCCTGAAGGACACAGTGGCGACGGCCCGGTTAGTGTGGTGATTTGGACTACTACGCCCTGGACGTTACCTGCTAACCGTGCGATCAGTTTGCACCCTGCTGTCGATTATTGCCTGGTACAAATTAGCAAAGACGGCGTGAAGCAGCGTTTGGTCATTGCCAGTGATCTGGTCAAAGATTGCATGGACCGTTTCGGTGTAGATGAGTATCACGCACTGGGTTACGCTAAAGGTGGCAAGCTCGAAAACGTGCAGGTAAAACACCCG
Source organism: Alteromonadaceae bacterium (assembly GCA_964228145.1). Classification (GTDB taxonomy): domain Bacteria; phylum Pseudomonadota; class Gammaproteobacteria; order Enterobacterales; family Alteromonadaceae; genus Pseudobowmanella. The sequence goes on from CAXQZJ010000050.1 coordinate 18,321, forward strand.
TTTCTTGAGTTTACCGTGCCATTAATTCTCGGTGAGCATGTGACGACGGACTCAGGTACCGGGTGTGTTCATACTGCTCCCGGACACGGTGTTGATGACTTCAATGTCGGCCGCAATTATGGATTGGAAGTTGCCAACCCGGTGGGCGCCAATGGCGTGTACTTGCCAGACACGCCACTGTTTGCCGGTCAACATGTATTTAAAGCCAATGACGCCATTGTTGAAATGCTGAAGCAAAAAGATGCGTTACTGCACCATCATGCATTCGAACATAGTTATCCCCATTGCTGGCGGCACAAAACGCCGATTATTTTCCGCGCGACACCGCAGTGGTTCGTTAGCATGGATAAAAATAATCTGCGTAGAGATTCATTGTCAGAGATTGATAAAACCCAGTGGATTCCGGATTGGGGCCATGGTCGCATCACTAAAATGGTGGAAGGAAGACCCGACTGGTGTATTTCCCGACAGCGTACCTGGGGTGTGCCGATAACGTTATTTGTTGATAAAGACACTGGCGACCTGCACCCGGATACCTCCGAGTTGATGGAGAAAGTTGCTCAGCAAGTAGAGCAGCAAGGGATTCAGGCGTGGTGGGATTTGGATGCCAGCAGCTTGTTAGGTGATGACGCCGATCAGTTTGTAAAAGTCAGCGACACGCTGGACGTGTGGTTTGATTCTGGGGTGACCCATTATTTTGTGGTTGATCGCCGTGACGATATGCCTGCATCAGCTGATTTATATCTTGAGGGGTCAGATCAGCACCGGGGTTGGTTTATGTCATCGCTGATGACGTCTGTTGCCACCAAGGGGCATGCACCTTACAAACAGGTGTTGACTCATGGTTTTACCGTTGATGCCCACGGCAAAAAAATGTCCAAATCATTAGGCAATGTGGTATCGCCTCAGGACGTGATGAACAAGCTGGGTGCTGATATTTTGCGTTTGTGGGTTGCGTCCACCGATTACCGCGGTGAAATGACAGTCTCAGATGAAATTTTGAAGCGTTCTGCAGATGCTTATCGCCGGATTAGAAACACCGCACGATTCCTGCTTGCCAATTTAAATGGCTTTAATCCGACCACTGACTTGGTCGACGTAGAGCAAATGGTCGAATTAGATCGCTGGGCAGTGCAACGCGCTGCGGCCTTGCAAGAAGAAATCCTGCAAGATTATGAGCAGTACGACTTTTTACAAATCTGCCAGAAATTGATGCAGTTTTGTTCGATTGAGATGGGGAGTTTTTACCTCGATATCATTAAAGACCGTCAGTACACTGCCAAGGCCGACAGTCACGCCCGTCGTAGCTGCCAATCTGCCTTGTACCATATCGTCGAAGCTTTAGTGCGTTGGATTGCACCCATCATGAGTTTTACTGCGCAGGAAATTTGGCAGGAAATGCCCGGCCAAAGGGATGAATTTGTATTTACCGGAGAGTGGTACACCGGCTTCGCTGATGCATCTTCGGCTAACGCATTGGGCAATGACTTTTGGCAGCAACTCATGAAAGTCAAAGACGCAGTCAACGCTGCCATGGAACAAGCACGTCGTGATGGCAACATTGGTGGATCTCTGGAAGCTGAAGTTACCTTGTTTGTCAGTGATGATCTCAAAACGATTTTAGACAAACTTAAGGATGAACTGCGCTTCGTATTAATCACATCGAAAGCCGAGGTAAAAAGTTATCAGGAACGTACCGACAGTGCTAAAGCGTCTGAGGTCGAAGGATTGTGGGTAGACATCATCAAATCTGCTGGGAAAAAGTGCGTGCGTTGTTGGCACCATCGTGAGGATGTTGGCGCACACCAGGCCCACCCGGAACTGTGCCTACGCTGTGTCGATAACGTAGATGGTGACGGAGAGACGCGTCAGTATGCTTAAGTTAATAAGCCAGTCAGGTTTGCGTTGGTTATGGCTAACTTTGGTGGTTTTGATTGCTGATCAAGTCACCAAATTATGGGTTTTAGCCGATATGGGGCTTTACGAGACAATACCTGTTTTGCCTTTTTTTAATCTTCATCACGCACATAATTATGGTGCTGCATTTAGTTTGTTCCACGACGCGGATGGCTGGCAACGGTGGTTTTTTGCTGTGATAGCAATAGGGGTATCCGGTTTACTGCTGTTTTGGATGCGTAAATGTCACAGCGGACAAAAAATGCTGCCGGCTGCTTATGCGCTTATCATAGGCGGTGCTTTAGGTAACCTTTATGACCGCCTAGCCTATGGCTATGTGGTTGACTTTATACAAGTGTTCTACAAAGACTGGTATTACCCGACATTCAATATTGCTGACATGGCTATTTGTGTGGGCGCAGGTCTGCTCATTATTGATGCTTTCAAAAATAACGATCAAGAGGTTGCTCATGGCTGATGTCGTAATAGGACCCGGAAGTGAAGTCGTTCTGCACTTCGATTTGAAACTCAGTGACGGCTCGGCCGCCGACAGTACCCGGGTGCACAACAAGCCAGCAAAACTGAAAATTGGTGATGGCAATTTAACCGAAGGTTTTGAGAAGTGCCTGCTGGGACTGAAACAGGGTGATAAAAAGGAATTTACCCTTGGTCCCGACGATGCCTTCGGTCATCCCAATCCGGATAATATCCACCATATGGATCGAACCCGTTTTACGGCGGACGCACCTGCTGAGGTGGGCATGATTATTGGTTTCGCCCAGCCTGATGGTAGCGAAATTCCCGGCATAGTGCGGGACGTCAGTGGCCACTCGGTAACGGTTGATTTCAATCACCCCTTGGCCGGCCAGACTGTGATTTTCGCAGTAGAAATTCTTGAGGTTGCCTGATATGCAAATTCATTTAGCAAACCCACGTGGCTTTTGTGCCGGTGTCGACCGTGCGATTACCATTGTTGAGAGAGCATTGGAGTTGTTTAGCCCACCGATCTATGTCCGCCACGAAGTCGTGCACAATAAATTTGTGGTCAATGGTCTTAAGCAGAGAGGGGCGGTGTTTGTTGATGAACTTCACGAAGTGCCAGATGATGCCATCGTGATCTTTTCAGCTCATGGGGTGTCGCAGGCTGTGCGTCAGGAAGCGCAATCACGTGGTCTTAAAGTCTTTGATGCCACCTGTCCTTTGGTAACCAAGGTGCATATGGAAGTGACGCGTGCCAGTAAAAAAGGTGTTGAATGTGTGCTAATTGGACATCAGGGGCACCCTGAGGTTGAAGGCACTATGGGCCAGTATGATAACCCGAAAGGCGGGATTTATCTGGTGGAATCAACGGCGGACGTGCAAACTCTGACGGTCAAGAATCCGGACAAATTGTATTATTGCAGCCAGACAACATTGTCGGTTGACGATACCGCAGATGTTATTGATGCATTGCGCGTGCGCTTCCCAAATATTGAGGGCCCGCGCAAGGATGATATTTGCTACGCAACACAAAATAGACAAGATGCAGTCAGAGAGCTTTCCGGTAGTGTAGAGGTACTCTTAGTGGTAGGTGCTGCAAACAGCTCTAACTCGAATCGCCTGCGAGAGTTGTCGGAGAAAATGGGTACCACAGCCTACCTGATAAACGACGCAGAGTGTATTCAACCCCAATGGTTAACGGATGTTGAGCACGTTGGCGTTACTGCCGGTGCATCAGCGCCGGAGGTATTGGTCCAAGGGGTGGTAAAACGTTTGCAAGATCTCGGTGCCCGTGTCGTCAATGAAGTCCAGGGCCGTCCTGAAAATATCGAATTTGCCGTACCAAAAGAGCTGCGCGTAAAACAAGTGAGTTAACGCCAACACTCAGCAGGGTACTTATTTAGCGATTGCGTCAGCGATAGGCTTGCGCAACGCTCTCCTTGTCGCATCGGATCAATCAGCGTGGCCGTTAATACATAACGCTGATTATCGACAAATTCCACACCAAACACGTAGTTTGGATTTTCCGGTAACCTCAGAGCGTCGAGTGGCGCATACCTGAGATTTTCCAGCCGGTATGCTTGTTGTTGCAATTGCAAGTTAACCAACTGTATTTGCGCTTGATTTTGCTGTTGGTTGCGTTGATGTTGTTGGTAACTGGGTAGCGCAACGGTACTCAGCAACATAACGATCGCACAACAAATAAGCAGCTCCAACAAACTGAATCCATGATTTTCCATGTCTTTGTTCCTCGCGTTTTAACAAAAGTGTAATACAATTGTAATAAAAGTGACATAAAGGACGTCGCAAATGAAATCCCTAGGACTTACTTTGACCGAGCTAATGGTTACGCTCGTTATAAGCGGAGTACTGCTGACTTTAGGTTTACCCGCCTTTACCAGCGCGTTTACTGAGGCTTCTTTGCGAGGTGCCAGTGAGCAAAGCTACTACCTGATGTTGGCAGCGCGTAAGTTAGCAATAAACGGTGGAAGCGATATTTATCTGAGTATCGTACCCGGTCGACACTGGTGCTTAGGATTAAGTGCAGGCCCTCGTTGTGACTGTAATCAACCGAATCAATGTTTGGTTGATGGTGAAGAACACAGAGTAAACGGCGCTGATTATAAAGGCATCACATTGGCAGACAGTTCCTTTGTTGCGAATCAAAGTCAGATTGATGCCACTCGAGGTTTAGCTATCGGTCAGGCAGGGCGGGTTGAGTTTGAGTCACAACACGGACGTACCGTGGTGATTTTTAGCAATCTGGCCAGGCCCAGAATCTGTGTTGAACATGGCTCAATGGCGTTGTACCCAGCATGTTGAGGTTAAGAGTGGCGGGGGTGACTTTGGTTGAGATGCTTATCGCTATCACCTTGACCGGCATTGCTTTCGCCGCTCTAACGGCGGTAGTCGGAATCAGCATCGGCGCCAACGGCCAAATGTTGGCACAGGCGCGATTAAAAGATGAATTAATTGCGGTAGGGGAATATATCCAGCAGGAATTACGCCGTGCCGGGCATAATCCGATGATCACTAGCGCGTTACTGAATGATCAACCTATGGTGAACCCATTTGCTGAACTGTTGCAAATCTCTCATCATCCCAGTGAGGCATCCAACACGTGTATCGAATTTGGTTATGATTTAAACGCTAATGGGGTAATTGATCGCACGCCTCAGGAGCGCATGGGGATCAGACTCTATCAGGAAAGTGTGGAAGTGAGGATGGCGGCCCGCCGGTGTGATGCTGGTGGTTGGCAAAACCTGACGGATGAAAGCATTATTGTTATCGACTCCCTGGAATTTAACCTTACGTTAGCACAACTTCCAGATTCAGATTCTGCGACTATAAACTACAGAGTATCTGGTTATCATCGCGCCTATCCGGCCATTCACCGGAGTTATTCAGGACTGGTGGAGGTGGCAGCCTATGCACAGTAATGCCAATGATAGCAACTCTGGCTTTGGCGCAAATCGTATACTCTCGTCTGGTCTGTCTTCAAATCAGTTAGCTGCGACCGACAGAGGTGCGGCTATCTTAACCACGGTTTGTTTGCTATTGATATTGGTACTGGGTGTGCTGCTTTATGCCAGCAATATTAAATTGACCGAATTCCAATTGGCCCAAAACAGCCTGGGGTTTCAGCAGTCCCGCTGGCATACACAAGCGCGAATTGAGCTCACCCTGGCGGCATTACGCCAAGTTCATGACGGCATGCCTGATATCGCTGTTGGAAATAATCATATTCTGCCGGCTGACGTGCTCAGTACGGAAACGTTTCAGCGGCGCAACAGCCACTTTAGTTTAATTGATTTACAGGCTGAGTATGGTGGGGCGACTGCGTATACCTCATTGCTACGTTATCCGATAATACTGTCTACGCCTGAAGCGCCCCTTGTCAGCAGCGCGGATGTGGAACTGCATGGACACAGTTTACTGGTGACCCAGAACGGAGAAAACGCTATGCCAGTGTCGGTAATAACTGCCGGCGATATTGCGATTGCAGGGCCTGACGCCCGGAGTTGCCTGAGAGAGGTATTCGAACGAATGGCCTGCTCAATTCAGTGGCTATCGTCTAGCGCGGGACTTCATCAGGATATGCGAAGGGCACAAGCTTCGCTCAACGGTGATGTAATGGAGCGTTTTTTTGGCTGGACGCAACATCATTGGCAGCAACTCGCTGATCTTGCTGATCATTTGGATAACGATTGTGAGGGGCTGCCAGCGTCAGGATTTATTTGGATACAAGGTGACTGCCAATTGCGTCAACAACGGTTGGGTTCTGCCCAGTCACCGGTGCTGTTGATTGTGCAGGATGGAGCTTTGATATTGTCAGAGCAAAGTCGGATATCGGGATTAGTTGTGATGTTTCGCACCCAGAATGTAGCTTTGTCCTTTGATATTAAGATGGATAACAACAGTGAAATACTTGGCAGTGTGTTAAGTAATCAGCCTCTGGGCTGGTCGCGGGCGAGTATTCGGATTTTTTATGATGCACCGTTGCTGGCGAGATTAGTGACTCATGATATGACCCAACGTATTGCGGCGATAAACGCAAGCCGGAGAGATTTCTAATGCAGGGAATGATACGCCAGTCCGGCGCCTCACTGCTCGAAGTTTTGATTGCAAGTGCCATTGCCCTGACCGGGATCAGTGGTTTTACGCAATTGCAAAGTTCATTGATGCGAACCGACGAACTCTTATTGTATCAAAACGCTGCCCAGCAATTGATTGAGCGAAAAGTTATCGATCTGAAACAGTTCGATAGTATTCGTTTCGGCGAAAATAGTTACCAAAGCATTGCGACAAATAATGGCGGTCGGATACCGGCGGGAGAGCACCTTCATCCTGTGCAGTCCGATGTGAGCCTGTCGTTGACTCTAAATTGGACAGTTGAGAGGGTTTACCTCCTTGATACCGATAATGACGGTGTCAAAGACAGGTGGCTCAATGAGTATAGCGAACAATTACCCGATCCGGCTCCGCAAGTCCCTTCAATGAAATTAATCAGGGTAAGCGTCCATTGGCATGATCACGACGATGGCAGGCAAGCATTAGCGATAGAAACTCTGATCTCACCCACAATTGGCGCTGGACGTCTCCGGCAGTTAGCAAATAATTCAATTTAAATCATAGCCTTAGCCTAAAGATATAAGATAAGTAGTCGCTACGATAACTAAGCTCCTCTGGCGATACGGTAAAGATATCCATCTCTGGTATGCTTTATAGTCAGGCAAAAAAGGTATCAACGCAGATGGCATATACCCTCCGCTACAACATTAAACAGCACTTGGGCATCGGAATGGTGGAAGTACTGGTCACTTTGTTCGTTCTGGCCATCGGTCTGCTGGGTGTTGCATCGTTACAATTTGTCGGATCGTT
>CAXQZJ010000051.1:0-15208 GCA_964228145.1 Alteromonadaceae bacterium
TTGATAAACATACCCAGGTCGCCACCCATTACCATCGCCATCACGACGAAGCCGATAGCGCCAATTAATCCGATCAGCGTTGCTAAATCCAACGGTCTCTCTCCAACTGGTTACTCTTACTACCCGACTTATTATGGGGCTAAAATAACAATAAGCCTATTTTGATTCTGTTACGGGCACATAATACTCGATTTTCAACACCTTATCGGCCACCATGGGGTTTTCTGTAGGCTTTTTGTCACGCCAAAAGCCGTTGACCCTCAGGCACTGCTCAGGTAAGGTTCGCGGGTTTATTATGGGGTCTAAAATGAGTGAAAAACAACCTCTCGAAAGCATGTCATTTGAACAGGCATTACTCGAGCTCGAGAATATTGTGGGCCAGATGGAACAAGGCGACATTCCGCTAGAACAAGCCTTGGAAAACTTCGAACGCGGTGTTCAACTTGCTCGCCACAGTCAGGGAAAATTAAGTCAGGCCGAACAAAAGGTCAAAATCCTGATGTCACAACAGGCCGATGCTGAGTTGCAAGACTTTGATGACCAGCAATAAGCCCGACATAAAACTGTCGAAACAGGTTGAACGTCTGCGCCAACGTGTCGATCAGCAACTACTGACTAAGTTAGCCCAATTGGACACACAACCTGCTCGCCTAAAGCAGGCGATGCAATACAGTTTAACAGTTGGTGGTAAACGTATTCGACCCGTTCTCACCTACCTTACCGGTGAGATGTTAGGCATGCCATTGTCGCAACTGGATCCGCTGGCACTTGCTGTCGAATGTATTCACGCCTATTCATTGATTCACGACGACTTGCCTGCCATGGACGACGATGATTTGCGTCGTGGTCAGCCGACTTGTCATATCGCCTTTGATGAAGCGACCGCCATCCTGGCGGGCGATAGCTTGCAGACGCTGGCGTTTTCGTTGCTTACCAAGATGACTACCGACGTCCCTGCTGAACAGCGTCTTGCCTGTGTTGAATTGCTGGCCAATGCAGCAGGATTCAATGGTATGTGTGGCGGACAAGCTATTGATTTGGCGGCTACCGGGCAATCCATTTCACTGTCGCAACTTGAAACCTTGCACCGGAAAAAAACCGGCGCATTAATTCAAGCAGCGGTGTTGATGCCAGCATTACTCTCCAACCAAATGGACGAAACCATCACTGGCTTGAGGCGTTTTGCTGATCTTATCGGCCTGGCTTTTCAGGTACAGGACGATATTCTCGACATTATCAGCGACACCGAAACGCTTGGAAAGCCACAAGGCTCCGATATTGAAGCCGGTAAAAGTACCTATCCGGCGTTGATGGGACTTGAACAGGCTCAACAACACGCCAGTGACTTATTCGAACAAGCACTACACGCACTGCGCGCTTTGCCCTACAATAGCGATAATCTGCAGCATTTTGCTGGCTATTTGATAAACCGACAAAAATAACGACATACACATTCATGAGTCTAGATTTACAGCACTACCCTACCCTGGCAAATGCAGCCACCCCGGAACAATTGCGCCAGCTGCCAAAAGAAAAACTTAAAAAGCTCGCTGAAGAGCTGCGCCAGTATCTGCTGACCAGCGTCAGTATCAGCAGCGGTCACTTTGCCTCAGGGTTAGGTACCGTAGAGCTGACGGTTGCGCTGCATTATGTCTATAACACCCCATTTGACAAATTAATCTGGGATGTTGGCCATCAGGCTTATCCTCACAAAATATTGACTGGACGTCGGGAGCAAATGACCAGCATCCGCCAAAAAGGCGGATTACATCCGTTTCCCTGGCCACCTGAAAGCCAGTATGACACTTTTGCGGTAGGCCACTCTTCAACCTCCATTAGCGCTGCACTGGGCATGGCCATTGCCGCAGAAAAAGAAGCAAAAGAGCGCAAAGTGGTCGCTGTGATTGGAGATGGTGCCCTCACCGCAGGTATGGCATTTGAAGCAATGAATCATGCCGGTGATATCGGCAAAGATATGCTGGTTATTCTGAATGATAATGAAATGTCGATATCTGAAAACGTCGGGGCGCTAAACAGCCACCTGGCGCGCTTATTAACCGGCAACGTGTTTAATAGCATCCGTGAGGGCGGCAAAAAGATTTTAAATACCGTCCCCCCAATCAAAGAGTTTGCCAGCCGTGCGGAGGAACACCTTAAGGGCATGGTAGTACCAGGTACTATATTTGAAGAGCTGGGTTTTAACTACATCGGCCCCATTGACGGCCATGACGTACTGGGTGTCGTCGACACCCTGCGCAACATGCGTTCGATGAAAGGACCCCAGTTCCTTCATGTAGTAACCAAGAAAGGCAAAGGTTTTGAACTGGCCGAGAAAGACCCGATCAAATATCACGCCGTGCCCAAATTTGATCCAACCCAAGACGGTTTGCCTGTTGCAAAGGCCACCAAGCCAACATTCTCAACCATTTTTGGTGATTGGCTGTGTGACATGGCCGAGCAAGATGACAAGCTGATGGCTATTACGCCAGCTATGCGCGAAGGGTCTGGCATGGTTAAATTTTCCAAGCAGTTTCCTGATCAGTATTTTGATGTCGCGATTGCCGAGCAACATGCGGTCACTTTAGCCGCGGGAATGGCGATTGACGGCCTCAATCCAGTGGTAGCGATTTATTCCAGCTTTTTACAGCGCGCCTATGACCAACTGATTCATGATGTCGCCATCCAAAATTTGCCGGTTTTATTTGCCATAGACCGTGCCGGTATTGTGGGTGCCGATGGACCCACACATCAGGGGGCGTTCGATATCAGCTTTCTACGTTGTATTCCGAATATGGTTATCATGACCCCGGCCGACGAAAACGAATGCCGACAGATGCTCTACACAGGCCATAAGCACCCGGGACCCGCTGCTGTACGCTATCCGCGAGGTGCGGGCATTGGCGCAACGCCACAAAACTCGATGAGTGAAATTCCTCTGGGCAAGGGCCGCATTATTCGTGAAGGCACAAAGGTGGCGATCCTGAACTTTGGTACGCTTTATCCCGAAGCCCTTGGCGCAGCAGAACAACTGGACGCCACGTTGGCAGATATGCGGTTTGTTAAACCCCTTGATGAAGCACTGATTGCTAAATTGGCCGAACAACACGATCTGTTTGTTACCGTGGAAGATCATGCCATTGCCGGTGGTGCAGGCAGCGCAGTTGGTGAATACCTTCATACTCAGGGTTTGGGCACACGTTTACTCAAAGTGGGCTTACCTGACGCATTTATCATGCAGGGCACACAGCAAGAGATGTACGCAGAACTGCAAATGGATACTGCAGGAATCGTTAGCCAGATAAAGGCGCTGTCTTAGTTTGAAGTGGCGGCCTGTTAAACCAGGCCGTAATAAAGTAGCAGCTGTAGGCTGATTGCAGCCATTACCCCAGCCAGAATATCGTCCAACATGATCCCTAGCCCACCGTGGATATGTGAATCCAGGTAACTAATCGGCCAAGGTTTGAGGATGTCAAAAGCGCGAAATAACAGAAATCCCGCCAACAGCGATTGCCAACCCAGCGGTACCGCAATCATAGTAACCATTAGACCAGCGAACTCATCCCAGACAATACCAGGATGGTCGTGCACATTCATATCCGTTGCGGTTTTATCGCACAGCCATATGCCGAGCAAACAGGCCGCCAAGGTTAAGCCAAGATAGGCACTAAGGGGCAGCAACAACATCAAAGCAACAACAGGTATCGCCGCCAGCGTGCCTACCGTGCCTGGCATCAAAGGCGACAAACCACTGCCAAACCCGAGCGCCAAAAAATGAACCGGATTTGCCAATGAAACCCTGTTTCTTACATTTGACTGCATTTGTTAGGCTTCCTGACTAAAGTGTTCAAATCCCTTTACCCGGGGCTCCCAGATTTTCTTATTCTGGAACAATTGCAGTTTTTGCGCTTCACCGGTCATCTGACCGATACAAGTGATGGGGACATTACAATGCAGCATTGCCCGCTCTAGGTTAGTTACCTGTTCGGTTGGTACAGTGAAAAGCAATTCGTAGTCATCACCAGCGCTGACGGCATAGTCCAACGCCTGATTGGCGTCAACCAGCGACAGCATAGCATCGGATAAGGGGAGTTGTTCCATATGCACGACGGCGCCAGTCGCAGATGCTCTGAGCACATGGCGGATATCGGAAATTAACCCATCTGACAAGTCAATCGCCGATGTTGCCAATCGTCTTAACATGGTGCCGGCCAAAACCCGAGGCGTCGGAAAGTCTAATCGGTTGCGCAGATAGCGACTGTGTTGACACTCTTGGTGTTTTTGCTCTAACGCCAGTTTGAGACCGACTCCGGCATCCCCTAGGGTACCCGTCACGTAGATGAGGTCACCCGGCTTGGCACCGGCGCGGGTGATCGCCTGGCTGTCTGGTACGAATCCCTGAGCGGTAATGGTGATTACCAAAGGACCCTGTACCGTATCGCCACCAATGAGTTCTATCGAATAGTACTCGCAAAGGCTATGCAGGGTATCGGAGAAGTCTTTTAACCAAGCTTCATCTGACGCCGGCATCGATAGCGAGAGGCTAAACCAAGCCGGCTCAGCTCCCATAGCAGCAAGATCGCTTAAACTGACCGCCAGCGACTTGTGAGCGATACTTTTGGCACTGGAGTCGGTCGGAAAGTGTACGCCACTTATTAGCGTGTCGGTAGTGGTGGCCAATTGTTGCCCATCGGGAACCCGGGTGATGGCACAATCATCACCCACAGGGATAATCACATCCTTGCGTTGACAGCTTTTACGCGTGAAAAAGCTGTCAATAACAGTGAATTCTTTCACAATCTTTTTTCCGGCTTATTCGGAGCGTTCGTACTTTCTCAGCGTTTTTACAGCTTTATCGAGTACACCGTTGATAAACTTATGGCTTTCGTCAGCACCGAACGTTTTTGCCAGCTCGATGGCTTCATTGATTACCACTTTGAACGGAATCTCTACCCGATGAACTAACTCATAGGTTGCCATACGCAATACTGCCTTTTCGACCGGATCGATTTCTTCCGGCAAGCGGCCAAGGTACGGTTTAATGGTGTCATCGAGACTTTTCGCTTGCTTTACCACTTCGCGCAACAACTCCTGAAAATAGGCCATGTCGACGTTTTTCATATCATTGTTGGTGGCAAGATTTAATTCAATCTGACGGGCGGCATTGCCCGTCATTTGCCAGGAATAAATTCCCTGAACAGCCAATTCTCTGGCCTGATGACGTGCTGAAGGTTTCACATTAAGCTCCAATCGCATCCATCACATTGACCATTTCCAACGCACCATGGGCAGCTTCCGCTCCCTTGTTGCCGGCTTTGGTACCACTGCGTTCGATGGCTTGTTCAATACTGTCAGTGGTAATCACACCAAAAGAGACCGGGATTGTGTACTCCAGAGACACCTGCGCTAAACCTTTGTTGCATTCGCCAGCAACAAAGTCAAAGTGCGGCGTACCGCCACGGATAACAGCGCCCAGCGCGATAATGGCATCGTAGTTGCCCGATGCTGCGAGTTTTTTTGCCACTAAAGGTAGCTCGTAAGCACCGGGTACACGCACAACAGTGATATCTTGTTCATTGACTTCACCGTGGCGTTCGAGGGTATCCAACGCGCCATCTAACAATGACTCGACCACAAAGCTATTAAAGCGAGAAACCACGACGGCGAATTTTTTGCCCGTTGCGCGGATATTACCTTCAATCACGTTCATTATGTTATCCCATTAAAAAACGGCGCATAGTGTAGCACAGCACCCCACCTGCACCGACTTTTTTTTACCAAAATTAAGAGATGTACTCTACCACTTCAAGCCCGTATCCGGATAAAGCATGGTACTTTTTCGGCTTGCTCAGCAAGCGCATTTTCGATACACCCAATGACGCCAAAATCTGGCAGCCAACTCCGACTGTACGAGAGCTGCCTTGCCATACCTGACCACCTGCTTGTTCGCCGCGATCTTCCGCCGCAAAGCGGTAAATTTTATTGATGATGTCTCTTTCTGATTCTTGTTTACCCAGGATCACCAGCACTCCCCCTTCCTGACCGATACGCTCCATCGCCTCGGGCAAATCCATACTGCGGTCTACCGCCCGGGTTGAACCAAGTACGTCAGAAAACGTATCTTGCAGATGCACACGTACCAGAGTTGGTTGGTCCGGATTCACCGGGCCCTTTTTCAGGGCGTAATGCAACTGGTTATCGATGACGTCTTTAAAGGTAAGTAATTGAAAGTCACCAAATTTTGTTGGCAACCGACATTCTGCGACTTTCTCAACTGTGGTCTCATTCAGATTGCGGTACTCTATCATATCCGCGATAGTACCTATCTTGATCCCATGTTTTTCAGCAAACTTCTCCAGTTGGGGTCGACGGGCCATTGAACCGTCTTCATTCAAGATCTCAACAATCACTGCAGCCGGCTCACAGTCAGCCATTCGGGCCAGATCAACACCTGCTTCAGTATGCCCTGCCCGGTTGAGCACTCCGCCTTGTTTGGCAATGAGGGGGAATATATGTCCCGGTTGGACGATGTCTGACGCTTTAGCATCGGGGGCGACGGCTGCGAGCACCGTACGGGCGCGATCGGCAGCTGAAATGCCGGTACTCACCCCCTCGGCCGCTTCGATAGAAACAGTAAAGTTAGTACTGAACTGCGCGCCATTGTTCTGTACCATCAAGGGTAAATTAAGGCGACGACAGCGCTCCTCGGTCATCGGCAAACACACCAGTCCCCGCGCGTAGGTCACCATAAAGTTAATCGCTTCCGGGGTAATATGCTCTGCAGCCATCACCAGATCGCCTTCGTTTTCACGATCTTCATCATCCATTAAGATGACCATTTTGCCTTGACGGATGTCTTCAATTAACTCCGCGGTGGTATTTAACGCCATAATAAAACCTTTTGTAGGGTTATCCTTTCAGGTAACCATTTTCTGCCAGAAACGCCATACTGATATCTTGCTTAGTATCGCTATGAGCCGCTTTATCACCCAGCATCAAACGCTCTAAATATCGTGCGATGACATCGACTTCTAAATTGACCCGGGGTCCCGGTTTGTAACGACCGATAATGGTTTCTTTCAACGTATGGGGTACCAGCGTTAACCTGAACGCAGTACCAATGACCTCGTTGACAGTTAAGCTGACACCATCCACGGTAATCGAGCCTTTTTCGGCCACATATTTGGCTAAATCAGTGGGGGCATCCACCCAAATTTCAATGGCTTTGCCGCGTTCGTTAATCGATTTTACCTTTCCCACACCATCAACGTGCCCAGATACGATATGTCCGCCAAAACGTGATGTCGGCAGCATGGCTTTCTCGAGGTTAACAGTATCGCCCACCGAGTAGTCAGCAAAGCCACTGCGCGCTAATGTCTCTGCAGAAACATCAGCACTATATTGATCAGAGGAAAACGCGACGACCGTCAGGCAGACGCCATTGGTCGCAATACTGTCTCCTAATGCCACATCTGACATATCCAATTTACCAACTTGAACCGTCAACCTGACATCCTGGCCTTTTTGCTGCATTGCAGAAATATGGCCCACGGCCTCTATAATTCCGGTAAACATGATTGTCCTCTTAATATTCTGGGGTAGCGGTAATGCGCAAATCGTCGCCTACCATACGCACATCAGCGAAGTTAAGTTCTGTAACCTCTGACATCTGAGTGAATTGCGGTAAGTGCATTAAGCCTTTTGCTGAATGCCCCATAAGTTTAGGTGCTAAATAAATAATTAACTCGTCCACCAGCTGCCTCGCGACCAATAAACCAGCCAACGTTGCCCCCGCTTCCACCCACAATGAGTTGGTACCTTGTTCAGCCAATTTTCCGAATAATCCAGCAAGGTCAACCTTGCCATCCGGGCCAATAGGCTCAGACCAACAACTCACATTCGCAGGGAACTTATGCTGATCTGCACGCTTTCCCACCAGTACAACGTCACCCGGGAGTTGCGTGATTTGGTATGCCGGCGTTACTCGCGCCTGACTGTCAATAATGATGCGACGGGGTTGGCGTGAAATATCGGGTAATCGCACATTCATGGCAGGGTCATCGGCCAGTACCGTATCGGCACCGGTTAACACCGCACAACTGGCGGCTCTTAGACGCTGCACATCGTGCCGGGCTGCCTTGCCAGTTATCCATTTGCTGTGGTTATTCGACAATGCCGTCCGCCCATCCAGGCTGGCAGCCAGTTTAACAGTGACAAAAGGACGCTTAGCGTTCATCCGCGAAAAAAAACCGCGATTGAGTTGCAGTGCTTGGGACTCTAATAAGCCAGTCTCGACCTGAATACCTGCGTCGCGTAACTTTTTAAAGCCACTTCCCGATACTTGCGGGTTTGTATCCGCAACAGCACACACAACGCGACTCACCTGTGCTGCTATCAGGGCATCAGCACAGGGAGGCGTGCGGCCGTAGTGACTGCATGGTTCCAGGGTCACATAGGCTGTCCCCTGTTTGGCCAAAGCACCGGCCTGGCGCAATGCGAAAACTTCGGCATGGGGCTCACCGGCTTTGGCATGAAAACCCTGTCCAACCAGATTTTGATGTTGATCGGTTATCACACACCCGACCATAGGATTGGGTGTAGTGGTATATTTACCTTTTGCTGCCAGCTTTAACGCCAGCGCCATCATTTGCGAATCAAAAGTACTGAAGGGATCAGCCATTAATCCCCCAGACGGGCAATTTCTTCACCAAACTCACGGATATCTTCAAACGAGCGATACACAGAAGCAAAGCGCACATAGGCGACCTTATCCAACTCTTTTAGGTTATCCATAATCAGGCTCCCTACCAGCTCGCTGCTGATCTCTCGTTCACCTGTAGCACGCAAAGAAGACTTTATTCGGTTAATACACTGTTCAACCCGTTCGGTATCAACTGGCCGCTTCTCTAATGCCCGTTGCAGACCTGCGCGCAATTTGTCCTCGTTAAAAGGTTCTCTTGAACCATCACGTTTTACCACTCGAGGCATCACCAGTTCCGCGGCTTCAAACGTAGTAAAACGCTCATGACAATTGACACATTCGCGACGACGTCGGACTTGATGACCTTCTGCAACCAAGCGCGAGTCAATCACCTTGGTTTCTTGAGCACTGCAAAACGGACAGAACATAGTTTTCTCTTTTATTTATTTGCGCGTAAAAATAGCAAAAAAACCGATTCAGCAGAAGACCAAGCCCATAGGTAGTCAGGATAAAGTGAGTGTTGTTAACTCAGTTAACCTCTGACAACCATCCCCAAGGGTGCTATTAAGTCGTTGACCATGCTGGTGATATTGGCGAAAATCAGCACGTTTTCGCTGGATTTTTCTCGACTAAGGACCCGTCTGACCCTATGGCTAATGATGTAAGTAAGTTTGAATTTGGCCCTTGGGTACTTGATTCTCAGTCACAATTGCTGCATCGCGAGCGGCAGCAAATTCATCTTGAACCTCTGCTGTTTGATTTGCTCATTTATTTTATTACTCACAGAGACCGCGTGGTTTCGCGTCAGGATTTGGTGGAGAATGTTTGGCAACAGGGGTTTGTTGACGATAACGCGATAAACCGTGCTATTTCCGAGCTTCGGAAAACATTGAAGTGCGACGAAGGTCCGTCAACTTACATCAAAACTCACTATAAAAAAGGCTATAGCTTTGTACCCGAAGTCATAGTTGGGTTTAATTCGCGTCCAACAGAGCCAAATGGGCTTCAGGACTCATCCCTGCTGACCGACAATACAGACGAGCCTGATCAACATCAGGTTAAGGTTTCCCTGAAGACAGCAAAGAACAAAAAAACCGGAAGTATTTTACTGGTCTTGCTATTGCTGGCAATTACCCTCGGCGGCACAAGCTGGTTCATGGTACAGCAAGATGATCCAACAGCGAGTTCATCGAAAGTGATCGCCAGCAGAAACAACATACTGTACGAGAAAGGCTTGGTAATTGACCCGCTCGCAAGCCAAGATCAGCGCTTGTTAGCGTTTTCATTTAATCCTCTGTCCGAATCACCGGATGAAAAAAAGTCACAAGGACTCAATATTTATGTCCGGGATATGCTTAACGCCAAAGTGATGAAGGCGGTTGCCCAGCCAGGCGATCTTTTTCCTGTAGCGCTGGACAATCATGGCCGCCTTATCTACCAGCGTATCGATGTAGATTCATCGCCAGATGGCTTTGCCTGTGAAGTTTTTATGGCCAATATCAGCGACTTGGATGACTTACCCAGCAAAGGCGAAAAGTTGTTTGATTGCGTGGGTAATAAAGAAATCAAAGGTGAACTGGTGGATAACGGTAATACCCTTATTTACACCAAATCAGGCTACCGGGATGTGAATGTACTATCTGCTTTAGTCGCCAGAGACCTTAAAAAAGGGACGGAGTTTCAGATTACTTCGCCTCCTATGGTGCGTTATGGTGACTATCTGGTGCGTGCATCTAAGCAACAGCAGCAATTAATATTTGCTCGCGATACACAACAAGGCACCGCTTTATATTTGACCGACAGAGACGGAACCTCACCACGCTTATTGACAGAAATGAATTACTATATTTCTTCTTTGCACTGGAGTGAGGACGGTAGATCCATCAGTTGGTTAAATCCAAAACGTTGGGAAGTAATCGAGCTGCAGCTTGACGAGGGAAAACAGCATGTCTACTCATTAGGATTCGACACATGGATAAATCAATTTAATTCCATTGAGTTGTTGTCCGCTTCTCGCTTTGTTTTTGCATCGGACTATATTGAAAATGATATTTTTAGTGTCGATGTCAGCGCCGGCGACATGACCATGTCCCCTGTCTTAGTCTCTTCCGACAAAGAAACGCGCTTTATTGCCGACAAAAGCCAGGATACAGGTTTATATACTAAACGCGCCAGCACCACACAATTGTGGCAGAAGGTCGGGCAGCAACACACCATGGTGACTGACTTACCTTTTGATGATCTGCTCGGCATCGATATTTCACCACGGGGCACCCGATACATTATCGCCCGGGACTATCAAATTACCTTCTATCAACGTCAGTCCCATGAGTCGCTTAACACGCTACGATTTGACGACAAATTAATAGCAGCATCCTGGTTTGATGAAGAACGCCTGTTGATTATCAAGAAAACCGATACACAACGGCTCGCAGGACTATTCGATATCAGCCAAAATAGCTTCACACCCTTACATAATGACAATATCGAAGCGCTACAGCGAATCGATGATAAGCGCGTGGCCTTATTGGATCCCAGTAAAAACTTGATAATCGTCAACGACAGAGGCGACATTCTTTACAAACAATCACAGCCGCAACTCACTCAGTCAAACTGGGTCATCATCAATGACGACTTGTACTATGAAGCGAACATCACGCAAATCTGGCGTCAACCACTAACCCCCGACAGCACAGCGAATTTTGTATTGGATATGGGGCGCCGAAGCAGTATTTATCTAGCGACGTCCTCTTTCACAGGTTTGCTGTATATCACCACCTCTGAACTAAGCTTCAATACCTTATATGATGTCAATTTCACCCGATAAGGTTTCCATAAGGTTTAAATTAAACTCTTAATAATCAATCACTTAATAAAATATTAAGGTCGAAAACCTTATTTATAAAACGCTAAGAGTTCCATAAGCGACTTCTGCGTTCCGGCACTTTAATCTTGCTCCTGTCTTCAGCAATCAACGGCAAATACAGGAGCCTATTATGCAAACAATTAAGCTAACTTTACTTCTTGGTTTTATCGCAGGTTCAGCAATTAATGCCAGCGCGCAAACACTTGTCGATAACAGTTATCCATCGACACTCGCTGCACCAGTTCAACATGTACTGAATAAAGATCATCAGTTTGCCCAAAAACAACATTTTGATCAGGTTCAACAGAGCATTGCACTGGCAATTTCAACCAGCCTCAATCAACAAATAATGCAAGCTCACGAAACTTTTAATCGTGTCCCCGTCGTCACCATCACTGACATTAACGACCAGTAATCAGAGCCAATAACAGGAGAAACAAGATGAAAAAACATACTTTCACACAAACCGTTAAAGCCGTTGGCTTGTTTTGTGCAATATTCACCAATATGGCCGTGCAGGCTCAGGACTCATCGGTCTGGAAAGTAAGCAAAGGTGAAGATTCGGTTTTGATTGGCGGCTCCGTTCATATTTTACCAGTCAGTGAGTTTCCGCTACCGGAGCAATTTGACAGGGCCTATCAAATCGCCGATTCGCTGGTGTTTGAAACTCGCATTCCTGACCCCACTGATTTTAAGGCACAACAGCAAATGATGGCGGCCATGGCCTACCCACAACAAGACTCCCTGTTAAACCATATCAGTGAGCAAACTCGCACCGAACTAAGTGACTATTTTGCTCAGTTCGGTGCAAATTTCGAGCAACTTGCACAGTTCAAACCCGGTATGATTATGCTCACTATGACTGCGATGGAAGCACAACGTGCTCAACTTGCCGGACATGGTGTTGATATGTACTTTGCCCAACGGGCAAGCCAGGACGCAAAGCCGGCGGAATATCTTGAAACCGTCGAAATGCAAACCAACATGTTGGCGAACCTGGCCATTGGCGAGGAAGATGTCTATCTCCAAGGCGTGCTCAAGGATATGCCAGAATTTAAAGCGCAGCTAACCGGCCTGATTGCAGCTTGGCGGGCTGGCGATACTGATCAATTGGATGCACTGGTTATTGAATCACTGAAAACCAAAGCGCCCAAAATATATCAGCAGCTTTTCGTGCAGCGAAACCAAAACTGGGTACCACAAATCGAAGCTATGTTTGGTGACCAAGACAAGGAGTTTGTGATTGTCGGGGTCGGACACCTGGTCGGTGAAGAGAGTGTACTGAAATTACTCAGGGACAAAGGCTATCAAGTCGAAATGCTCTAAGTTAGTAAAACACGCAAAAAAAGCGGCTTTCAGCCGCTTTTTTTAATGGTTTTTATCAGGCATAAACCGGGAACTGCTCACACAGACTTACCACTTCTGCTTTAACTTTATCAATAACAGCTTGCTCACCACCTGCATCAAGCACATCCGCAATCCAGTTTGCAACTTGCTCAGCCTGAGCCTCTTTGAAGCCCCGACGGGTAATAGCGGGTGATCCAATACGTAAACCCGAGGTCACAAACGGCGAACGAGGATCGTTAGGTACTGAGTTCTTATTCACCGTAATGTTTGCCTGACCCAACCAAGCGTCAGCGTCTTTTCCGGTAATATCTTTATTGATTAAATCCAACAAGAACAAGTGATTCTGAGTGCCATTCGATACAATGCTATAGCCTCGCTGTTGAAGGGCTTTAGCCATTGCCTGTGCATTTTTAATCACTTGTTGCTGGTAGGTTTTGAATTCCGGTTGCAATGCTTCTTTAAAGGCAACCGCTTTTGCGGCAATAACGTGGCATAACGGACCACCCTGGCCACCTGGAAATACTGCACTGTTTAATTTTTTATAAATATCTTCATCGCCACATGCCGAGACGATTAGGCCACCGCGTGGACCTGCCAACGTTTTGTGGGTTGTGGTAGTGACAACGTGAGCGTGTGGTAGAGGGTTGGGATAAACCCCTGCCGCTACCAAGCCAGCCACATGGGCCATATCAACAAGCAGATATGCTCCGACTTTGTCTGCAATCTCACGAAAACGCGCCCAATCAACGATACCTGAGTAAGCAGAGAAGCCAGCGATGATCATCTTGGGTTTGTGCTCAAGGGCCAGTTTTTCGACTTCTTCGTAGTGAATTTCGCCGGTTTCAGGGTGAAGACCATACTGTACAGCATGGTAAGTTTTACCTGAGAAATTTACATGAGAGCCGTGAGTCAAGTGACCGCCATGGGCCAGGCTCATTCCCAATACAGTGTCATTGGGTTGTAGCAGCGCCATAAATACGGCGTTATTCGCTTGTGAGCCAGAATGCGGCTGAACATTTGCGTAATCTGCGCCAAACAGGGTTTTGGCACGTTCGATAGCCAGGTGTTCTGCAACATCAACATATTCGCAGCCGCCGTAATAGCGCTTTGAGGGATAACCTTCAGCGTACTTGTTGGTTAACTGAGAACCTTGTGCCTGTAAAACCCGTGGACTGGCGTAGTTTTCAGAGGCGATCAGTTCGATATGATGCTCCTGACGTGCAGTTTCCTGCTCAATAGACTCCCACAACTCTGGGTCAAAATCGGCGATATTCATATTACGGGTCAGCATGGACACTCCTGAGATTAGCGATATTGGAAAGCATTTCAGGGCGGCTATTCTAGCCACTTAGTGGGTCAAAAATCACCCCTTTTCTCGGATAAGATAACAAGTCCGCCCAGTTTATTGCGATTCGTCGGAAATACCCCCGGATTGAGCGAGACCTAACAACGGAGAGCGGCGCCGCAATCTGTCCATGTACGGAGACACTTCGGACACTTTAGCAACAAAGGTATCTAATTCTCCTAGTTCGACTAATTCCAGTATGACAAACCAGCCTATGTACACCGAGTGACGAATCGTTCCTGCCTGATATCGGGCTTCCAACTTGTTCAATGCAATATTGACCAGCGTCGGGTCGGCAACAATTTTTTCCGCTATGGCAATGTGCGCGGCAAGGTTTTGCCTGTCTTTATGGGAATGTCCCCGGGGTCGTCGTGGTCGGGCGCGCATTAGCCGCCCTCCACAAAACTAAATCGCTTTTTTTTGGCGAAATTTTCGGCCATGTAAACAAAAAACCATTTTATTTATCAGTTAATAAAAATATGGCACGGGCTGTGCTTAAGATCACCTGTCTTCACAAATGACGACAAAAAGTTGTCGGTGATGACAAAGCTTGGGCCCTGAAAAGGAAAAATGGCCGGGACAAATGCCCCGACCTAATTGCTCAAGTTAGGAGAACGAGCAAATTTGGTTTTAGTCCGACTGGCAGGTTTGGGATTGCATACTGGCCTCTCAACCATTCCTCCACTCTCAGTCTGTTAGTCGGCGTTTTCTCAGGTGGGCCTCTCAGTTCCTACCCTCGATTTATTTCTATTCTATCTATTAGCCACCCAGCAATTGCAGTGCAGCCTGTGGACGCTGGTTCGCCTGCCCAAGCACCGTAATACTCGCCTGCTGGATGATCTGCCAGCGTGTCAGCTCTGCTGTTTCGGCGGCAAAATCGGTATCCCGTATCCGAGAGCGTGCAGCGGACACATTCTCTGAGATATTACTCAGGTTGCGAATCGTCGACTGA
>CAXQZJ010000052.1:0-6450 GCA_964228145.1 Alteromonadaceae bacterium
AGCCCCATAATAAGTCGGGTAGTAAGAGTAACCAGTTGGAGAGAGACCGTTGGATTTAGCAACGCTGATCGGATTAATTGGCGCTATCGGCTTCGTCGTGATGGCGATGGTAATGGGTGGCGACCTGGGTATGTTTATCAATGTGCCCTCGGTGCTGATTGTTTTTGTAGGGTCATTGTTTGTGGTGCTGACTTCCTACACACTGGCGCAATTTTTAAGCGCGGGAAAAATCGCCGGTAAAGCGTTTATGTTCAAGAGCGATCAACCTGAAGAGCTGATTGCTAAGATTGTTGAAATGGCCGACGCTGCGCGTAAAGGTGGCTTCTTGGCACTTGAAGAAGCCGAAATAAGCTCGCCCTTTATGCAAAAGGGCGTGGACATGCTGGTGGACGGCCATGATGTTGAGGTGGTGCGCACAACGCTGGGTAAAGATATTACTCTGACCACCGAGCGGCATGAATTTGGCGCCGGCATATTTAAAGCCTTGGGTGATGTCGCACCTGCGATGGGGATGATAGGAACCCTGATTGGCTTGGTTGCCATGCTATCTAACATGGATGATCCTAAAGCCATCGGGCCGGCAATGGCGGTAGCCTTGTTAACGACCCTTTATGGCGCTTTTTTAGCTAACGTTATCTGTTTGCCTATTTCAGAAAAATTGAAGAACCGGGCTGGCGAAGAGGCGCTTAATCAGAGCCTTATTCTTGATGGCATCATTGGTATTGCCGATGGGCAAAACCCCCGCGTGATTGAAAGTATGTTGAAAAATTATCTGGCCGAAAGCAAGCGTGCGGTTAATACCGAGGAATAGGGGCCATGTCTGAGGAAAATTGTCCAAAGTGTCCACCCGAAGGTCTCCCGGCCTGGATGGGCACCTTTGCTGATCTGATGTCATTGCTGATGTGTTTCTTCGTGCTGCTGTTGGCCTTCTCAGAAATGGACGTACTGAAATTTAAACAGATTGCCGGCTCGATGAAATATGCCTTTGGTGTACAAAATAAACTTGAAGCCAAAGATATTCCCAAAGGTACCAGCGTTATTGCTATGGAGTTTCGGCCGGGCAGACCTGACCCTACGCCGATTGATACCATTGAGCAAAATACCATTGATTTAACTAAGCCAACGCTTGAATTTCAGGAAGGTGAAGATGACTCTTCAGGCGGACAGCAGAATCAGGATGGCAATCAACGAGGCGGTCAGGCCCAGCAGAGCTCGGTAGATAGTGCCGGTGGCGCATCGACCAGCAGCAATGATCAGGAAAGCGTTAATGAGCGCATGAAGAAGGTTGCGGAACAACTTCAGGAGCAAATACTTGATGGCGCAGTAGAACTGGAGTCGCTGGGTCAGCAACTGATTATCCGTATTCGGGAGAAAGGGTCATTTTCCGCCGGTTCTGCATTTTTACAGCCACAATTTAAACCGATTATTCGACGCATCGGCGAGGCCTTGAGCGACATTCCCGGAGAGGTTGTGGTGTCCGGGCACACGGATGACCAAAATATTTCCAATGAATTGTATCGCTCGAACTGGGAATTATCCGTGCAGCGCGCGGTGGCCGTTGCAGAAGAGCTGCGTCAGGTTAGCAGTTTTGATGAAAATCGCATGTTGATTGTGGGTCGCGCCTCCACGCAGCCACTAGAGGAAAACGACTCAGCGGATAACCGCAGCCGCAACCGCAGGGTAGAAATTACCATTATGCAGGGTAAAGCCAAGGAGTCGAATCCAATCGATCTACTGCCTCCCGAAAGTTAAGCCTTTTTGCTTATCACCTTGGTGGCCGTGTATACTACGCGGCCATTAATTCCCCCTGTGTATTTGTTATGAAGTTTATAGTCCGCCTGCATGCCGAAATTACGATTAAAAGTAACTCGGTCCGTAAGCGCTTTACCCGCCTGCTAGAATCGAATATCCGCAATGTATTTCGACCTTATCCTTTTGATGTTGGCGTAACCAACCAATGGGATAAGTTGATGGTAAACATAAAGACAGAAGACCCGGAACTGATAGAACAGGCCAGACTGCAACTCAGCCGTATTCCGGGCATTGAATATTTCGCACAGATCCGTCAATCGACCTTCACAGATAAAGATGATGTCTTTCAGCAAGTCATGCCCTTATGGAAAGACAAGCTCGCGGGGAAGACCTTTGCCGTCAGGGTCAGACGCAAAGGTAAGCAGAACTTCAGCTCTACCGAGTTGGCAGCCTATGTAGGGGGCGGTCTGAATCAGCATTGTCAAAGTGCCGGGGTAAAACTTAAAAATCCTGATGTGACCATTGCTATAGAAGTGGAAGATGATCAGTTAATTCAGATTGTTCAGCGAACAAAAGGGTTAGGTGGCTTTCCTATCCCTACCCAAGGTCAGGTATTGTCGCTGATGTCTGGCGGCTTTGATTCTGGCGTTGCCAGTTACCATATGATTCGCCGCGGAACACGCACGCATTACGTGTTTTTCAACCTGGGCGGGCGGGAACATGAAATCGGCGTTCGTGAAGTTAGCCACTACCTGTGGAAACGGTACGGCACATCCCATCGTGTGAAATTTATTGCGGTGGACTTTGCCCCTGTGGTGCAAATGATCCTCGAGCAGGTTGAGAATGGACTGATGGGCGTGATGTTAAAGCGTATGATGCTTCGCGCCGCGGCCATCGTTGCAGAAAATTTGGGTATTGATGCGTTGGCTACCGGCGAGAGTATGGGGCAGGTGTCGAGTCAAACGCTGGCCAATTTAAATGTAATTGATCAAGTCACGAATAAATTGGTCTTGCGGCCTTTAATCTGTGCAGACAAACAAGAAATTATTGATACCGCACGACAAATCGGTACCGAGGACTTTGCCAGAGTCATGCCGGAATATTGTGGGGTTATATCCAACAAGCCTACCGTGGCGGCGCCTTTGCAGCGGGTTGAAGAGATAGAAGCTCAACTGGATTTGACGGTTATCGACAACCTGGTCAAACAAGCTAATGTCGAAGATATTCGTTCAATTCTGGATAAAACGGAAGAAAAGCTGGTAGAGGTAGAGTCTGTCAGCGAGGTCGGCAATGCGGTTATCCTCGACGTCCGCGCGCCAGTGGAGCAGGAGAGATTGCCCCTTGAAGAGGTTACTGCTGAGGTGATACTGATGCCATTTTATCAACTCGCCAGTAAATTCGGTGATCTGCCCCAGGATAAACACTATTTGTTGTACTGTCAGCGTGGCGTAATGAGCAAGCTTCAGGCGTTATATCTGCAAGAGCAAGGTTTTACTAACGTCGCTGTGTACCAGCCAGAATCTCGCTAATAAGTTTGGCATTCAATGGCGTTGGGGTAGAGGTGCGTTGACCACAGCGCACTATGTGACCATTGATGTAGTTAATTTCGGTTGGTCGGTTAAAGTGCACATCCTGATGCATAGACGAGTAATTAACGGCCGTGGCTTTGGCCACGTCTGTTACTTGTTGGAACAGCACCGCAGGGTTTGCGATAAATCCGCAGGCCGTTATGACTGCACTTATTTCCTCGCATAGCGCTCGTATTTCAGGGGTATAGTGCGCAGCCAACAGCTCACCATTGCTTATGTTATATTTGGCAGTAAGTGGGTTGATAATGGCATTAATCGCAAGTTTGTCCCATTGGGCCTGTTGAATATGGGTGTGCCACTCAAATGGCGCCAGCAATACATTAAGCAAATCTTTGACAAGCTGAGACTGTTGCGGTGAAGCGGAAATATTACCGCCAATACTCAATCCCTTTCCGGTTAATTCGGTTGAAGTAGATGTGGTTTTACGCGCCCCTCGGCGGGTGATAACGGCCACCAGAGGCATTTCGGGCCAGTTCGCCAAAACCTGTTCGGCCACACCCATACCGTTATTCATCAAAACAACCGGCGTCGAGGCCGGCCATCGGTGTTTGTGCATGGCCAGCGCATCGGCTATTGCATGGGCCTTTAAGGGCACTAATATCATGGTGGGTTGAGAAATATCTTGCCTCGAAGAATTTACTATGTCGATTGAGCGCTCGCCATCCTGGACCCGCATGGGTTTCCATTGATTGTGAGGTAAGATGCGATGTGCCAGATTTTGCTGCTGGCATTCAAACGCCAACATTGAACCGATTGCTCCCTGACCCAAAATTACCACCTGTGCCATTAAGCCTTGGCCTCTATTTTCGCCAGATAAAATAAACCGCAGAAAATAACTGCACAGCTGACGCCGAGAAAATTGGCGCCCAAGTCATCCAGACTGAAATGCCGGTAACTGACCAGAAATTGGCTCAGCTCACTGAAGCTGGCAAGAGCAAACAATCCGAGCGTTAACCAACCCAGGGTAATTTTGAGGGCCAGCTTGCAGCCTAGGGTCAAACTAAAGAACAGGAATGCGTGGTTGAGCCAGTCGGTTTTGAACTGGAAAGGCACCTGTTGCTGAGGGATTAACAGCATTACCATGCCATAAATCAGCAGTACGAGCATCAATACAAATAAAATCGGGTGTCGTATCCATGACGGCGTATCAGGCATTGTGCGTTCTGGGTTATCTATCACTGCACCAGTATACTCTCAACGGGCCAAGGTCATCAATCAGGCCAACGTAAACTAAATGGATTTTCGAGCGCTTGCTGGTAGGGTGTTGGCGCAGATGAATCATCGCTTCGGTGCAACTGTTCATCGAGACTCAATAAACGCATCATGCTGTCCTCAGGCCAACAGGCGGCATTGATAGATTGGTGTTGATAATTGAACTGCAGGGCGTAGGCATGCAGCATAACCCGCTCAGCATCGCTTCCGCTGTAGCCCTTATCTCCCAATATGGCGGCGCCAATGCTTTTCATGGCAACGCGCAGTTGATGCGTCTTTCCGGTGTAAGGACGAAGGATATACAAACGCTGTCCCGGCGCGCCGGCGTAGCTAAAAAAGCGTGTAGTCGCAGGATTATTGTTGCTCCTTAGCAGCATCCATTTACCGTTACGGGACTTATCCATATCCCCGCTGATCACACCTTGTTTCTTACGCGGTTTCTTGTCGCTGATCGCAAGATAAATTTTCTTCACCTGTTTTAATGCAAAGGCTTGGCTAAGTTCACTGGCCGCCTTCTGACACAGGGCAATAATCAGCAGGCCAGACGTCACCTTGTCTAGCCGGTGCACCAGATACAGTTTATTGTCAGGGAAGCCAGGTTGCAGGTACTCGAGTAACCCCTTGCTGTCATTTTCCCGATGGACACTGATGCCAGCAGGTTTATTCACGATAATAAAATCAGTATGTTGGTAAACGATGGGAATAGGACGCAAAATGAAACGGTCTTAGCTGTGGAATGAAAGCATAATACCATAGCCAAGGCGGGTGTGAGGGAATCCAAACGGCATTAAACCTTGAATTTATCCTGAAAAGCCCCAATCATTGCCATCTACAAAACAGCGGACTCAGATTTTGCAGCATAACCAACCATCCTTTACAGAACGTCTCTCTGTCCTGACACAGGGCAATATTGCGCAATCATTAAAAGATATTCGCCATGGCATAGAGCGCGAAACGTTGCGGGTTAAACCTGATGGGGGCATAGCCCAAACCCCACATCCGGAATCGCTGGGAAAAACCCTGACTCATGACTGGATCACCACAGATTTCTCTGAATCGCTGTTGGAATTTATTACCCCTGCGGAATCCAGCGTCAGTACCACGCTGACCCAATTGCATGATATTCACAAATTTGTCTATCAACAGTTGGGTGAGGAGCGCTTATGGCCGCTGTCTATGCCGTGTTTTATTGCTAATCAGGACGAGATTCCCTTAGCTCAATACGGCACTGCCAATGTGGCAAAAATGAAGACCCTTTATAGGCAGGGGCTGAAAAACCGTTACGGCGCGATGATGCAAGCCATTGCGGGCGTGCACTTTAATTTTTCATTGCCCAAGGCGTTTTGGCAGCAATGGCTGCCGGCCACCACAGGTCAGGATGCAAATAAAGACAGTGTTTCTGCCGCTTATTTTGCGATGATCCGCAATTATCGACGCCATTGTTGGATGATTCCCTATTTGTTTGGTGCGTCACCGGCGTTGTGCGGATCTTTTCTGGAAGGGAGAACCAGTGCATTGCCCTTCAAATCATTAGGTAAAGGGACTTTGTATCTTCCTTACGCGACATCGTTACGAATGAGTGATTTGGGTTACACCAACAAAGCGCAGTCCGGCTTGTTTATTTGTTATAACGAAATGGACCAATACATTAGCTCTTTGCGTCGAGCTATTCGCACCCCATCCAAAGAATTTGCTCGCTTTCATTCCGACAAAGAACCTTTGCAGCAACTAAACAGCAATGTGTTGCAGATAGAAAACGAGTTATATTCGCCGATTCGACCCAAGCAACCAACACGTTCGTTGGAAAAACCGACCGATGCGTTAGCTGAACGCGGTGTTGAATACATTGAAGTGCGTGCGCTGGATGTCAATCCATTCAGCTCCGTGGGCATAGATA
>CAXQZJ010000053.1:0-10284 GCA_964228145.1 Alteromonadaceae bacterium
CCAAGGGATCAGGCAATTAACTTCCAATTGGGCCATCTGCGAGGTGCATTCACCGTCACTTATGACAAAAATGACAATTAACTGCCACTTTTGTCATTCATCATTTCCTAAATTATTGATCTGGCACAAAGCGCTACGCCGCAACCCCTCTAAAATGGGCATATGGTTTAACCATAAGTGTTGGCACATTTGCTGCAATGCGTGTAAGCAAAGTGCGCTATCCCACATTGGTTCGCCTTCTTCTTAAAAATAACAGATGAGATCTGGTCATGAACGAAACGCTAGTTGAACTATCCAGGTGGCAATTTGCATTAACTGCAATGTACCACTTTATTTTTGTGCCACTTACTCTGGGCTTAAGTTTTCTGTTAGCCATCATGGAGTCTGTCTATGTGATGACAGGCAAAGAGATTTACAAACAGATGACCAAGTTTTGGGGAAAGTTGTTCGGTATTAACTTCGCACTGGGTGTTGCTACCGGACTGACCATGGAGTTTCAGTTCGGTATGAACTGGTCCTATTACTCCCATTATGTCGGTGATATTTTTGGTGCGCCGCTCGCGATTGAAGGTTTAATGGCCTTTTTCTTAGAGTCTACTTTCGTTGGCCTGTTCTTTTTTGGCTGGGACAAGATGTCTAAGGTGAAGCATCTGATGACCACCTGGCTGGTTGCCATCGGTTCGAATTTCTCTGCATTGTGGATTCTAATTGCCAATGGCTGGATGCAATACCCAATAGGCTCAGAATTTAACTTTGAATCGATGCGTATGGAAATGACCAGCTTTGCCGAAGTTATTTTTAATCCGGTTGCACAAGTAAAATTCGTACATACGGTGTCTGCCGGTTATGTCACAGGCGCGATATTCGTTCTTGCTATTTCCAGCTACTACCTTTTGAACCACCGGGAAATAGCCTTTGCTCGTCGCTCTTTTGCTATCGCGTCTAGCTTTGGTTTGGCATCTATCTTGTCTGTTATCGTCTTGGGTGATGAGTCAGGGTATGAACTGGGGGCCGTACAAAAAACCAAGCTGGCAGCAGTTGAAGCCGAGTATGAAACGCATCCGGCACCAGCAGCATTTACCCTTATTGGCTTCCCTAACGACGAAACCCAAACTACCGATTATGCGATTAAGATTCCCGGCGTAATGGGGCTAATTGCGACACGCTCTTTAGATGAAGAAGTCATGGGTCTCAAGGATATCAAGGAGATTAACCGCAGCCGAATCGAAAGTGGCGTTAAGGCTTACGCGCTTCTTGAAAGCGTGCGAAGCGGTGAGGCCACCCCAGCCCAATTGGATACCTTTAATCAGCATAAGAATGACTTGGGTTACGCCATGTTATTGGAGCCTTTCGTCACGGACATCAGCCAATATGATGATTATGCCCTGCAACAAGCTGTCGATTACAGCATTCCACCTGTAGCCCCTTTGTTTTGGAGCTTCAGATTAATGGTGGGCGCTGGTTTTGTCATGCTAATACTATTTGCCCTGGCTTTTTGGTACAGCACTAAACATCAAATCACAAAACCTCGCTGGTTACTCAGAGCTGCGCTGTTCAGCTTGCCACTGCCCTGGATTGCCAGTGAAGCTGGTTGGTTTGTCGCTGAGTTTGGCCGCCAGCCTTGGTCAATCGCGGAGATTTTACCAGTGCATGCTTCAGTGAGTAATTTAAGTGTCGCTGAAGTTGTGACCACCTTGATTGCCTACACGCTTTTCTACGCGGTTATGTTCGTCATTGGTTTCTACCTGATGAAGAAATTTGCCAAGCAAGGGCCAAGCGGTTCATATCCGCTGAATGATGACATTAACAAAGCTTCGGACAACCTTGTCACAGTTACTCAACAAGGAGTAAGCCCATGATTGATTACGAATTTTTACGCCTGGTATGGTGGCTGCTGGTTGGTGTATTGCTGATTGGCCTGGCGGTCACCGATGGTTTCGATTTGGGGGTAGGTGCACTCCTAACTCTGGTGGGTAAAACCGATCAAGATCGCCGTGTGATGATCAATACCATCGGCCCTCACTGGGATGGCAATCAAGTCTGGTTTATTACCGCCGGAGGTGCGATATTTGCTGCCTGGCCAATGATCTATGCCACCGCGTTTTCTGGCTTTTATCTTGCGCTGGCGGTAACACTTATCGCGCTTTGGATGCGTCCCATTGGATTTGATTATCGCAGTAAATTACCTAACGCAACCTGGCGTAAAGCCTGGGACTGGGCGTTATTCGCCGGAGGCTTTGTACCAGCCCTGATCTTCGGTGTCGCCTTTGGTAACCTGCTTTTAGGAGCCCCCTTCACGTTAGACGATACGCTCAGAGCCACATACCACGGCAGCTTTTTGGGTCTGTTAACGCCGTTCGCTTTGTTGTCTGGTCTCGTCTCAGTTGCCATGTTGCTTAGTCATGGCGCCAATTGGTTGCAAATGAAAACCGACGGACAACTGCGAGTACGAGCACAGAATGTGTCGTTGGTATTGTCACTGGCCACCTTTGTATTATTCGCCCTCGGCGGCGTCTATATCGCTTTTGGGGTCGACGGTTACATAGTCACTTCTGCGATAAACCCGGATGCGACCTCTAATCCTTTGCTGAAAACCGTCACCACTGAAACCGGTGCATGGTTGAACAATTACAGTAACTATCCATGGATGATAGCCGCCCCGCTGTTAGGTCTGGCAAGTGCATTGGGCAGTGCCATGGCCTCTCGTAAGGGCAATGGCTGGCTTGCCTTTATATTTAGCTCTCTGATGATGGCAGGCATCATTTTAACCGCAGGCTTCAGCATGTTTCCGTTCCTTATGCCTAGCTCCATCATGCCTGAAGCGAGCTTGACCGTTTGGGATGCGACCTCAAGCTTGTTGACCCTTAAAGTGATGTTTTGGGTAGCGATGATCTTTGTGCCCATCGTGCTGTCTTACACTGTCTACAGCTACTGGGTGATGCGCGGCAGAGTTAAACATGAAGAGCTGGACCAAGCTCACACCATTTATTAAGGAGAAACTACTATGTGGTATTTCACTTGGATTTTAGGCGTATTGCTTGCGTGTTCTTTCGGTATTATCAATGCAATGTGGTTAGAGTCGACAGAAGATATGGACCGCGGTGAAAAAGACTAACAACCCCGTTCGCCAGCGGTTAGCACAAACAGGGAGCGCCTATCGGCGCTCTTTGAATGTTTTAACCGGCTTAAAATTACTGCAATTTTTGGCAATGATAGTCACGTTTTGGTACTTGTCGGTGATCGTTTATCAGGTAATTGAAGTCGCTCAGTTCACCACCTTAACGGCACTTAGCGCGTTTATTTTCAGCGCACTGGCTTGGGTTTTCCTCAACGTTATTGTCCAACGCTTTCAGCTTAGCGCAGAACTCTCTTGCCGACAGCACCTGCAAACCCAACTGCATGGGGTGCTGACACAGCGACAATATGCCCTTACCCGCACCCAACAGCCCCGTTATTGGCAACTTTTGTGGTTAAAACAACTGCCTGCGTTAAGCCGCTACTACAACCAATATTTACCGCAACAATATTTGGCTGGTCTAACACCCTTGATCATTCTCATCGCCAGTTTCTCAATAAACTGGTTTGTTGGGCTGATTTTATTGTTGGCGATGCCAGTTGTACCCCTATTCATGATTGTGATTGGCAAAGGTACTGCGAGTTTGCATCAAACACATTTTCACGCCTTACATCGCCTTGGGGGTATGTTTAGCGACCGCCTGCGTGGACTAGCCACAATCAATGCATTCCACAACCATGCCACCCAGCAAAGCGCGCTAACCGAGGCAAGCGACCAACTCAACGACAAAACCATGAAAGTGGTAACAGTGGCGTTTCTCAACAATAGTGTATTAGACTTTTTCTCTACGATTGCTGTCGCACTGGTGGCGGTTTTCGTTGGTTTCAGCTTGCTAGGCGAATTGACAATCGGTCCGGCCATCAACCTTCAATCCGGATTGTTTTTATTGCTTAGCGTGCCGCAGGTGTTTGCTGAAATGAAACATCTTGGAAAGCTCTACCACCAGAAAGCCGAAGCTGAAGCCGCTATTGAGCAATTCTATCCGGTCATTCACCAAGCTGGTGATGAAAGCCAAGCACTGGTAATCGATCAACACCTGACGCTGCGCAATTTTCGCGTGTCTTCACCTACCCTTTTTGCCCCGTATTTGTCCATCAGCCAGGGGGATAAAATACGCCTGAGTGGCGACTCAGGTAGCGGAAAATCGGTGCTTTTGCACGCACTCATGGGTTGGCACCCCGCTTCACATAAACTAAGCGGTAAAATCGCTTATTTGACTCAAAGTCCAAGATTAATCCGCGGCACCTTAAGAGAAAATCTCAGTCTGGACTACATGCATGACGACCAACGTCTTTACGCAGTGCTAGCGCAGGTAGAACTGACAGAATGGTTAGCAACTCTGCCGGCTGGACTAGATACCGAATTTGCCGATCACCCGCCTGCATCAGGCGGCCAAATACAGCGAATCGGACTGGCGCGTATACTGCTGCAAAACGCGCAACTAGTCTTGTTGGATGAGCCCACCGCGCACCTCACCGAGCAACAGCACCGACACCTGAGTATGCTGATTCACCGCACTCTGGAAGACAAAACCTTAGTCTGGGCATCTCACAAGGAGCTGGACCAAGGACGCTTCAACAAAATGTGGCAGATCGAAAATAATCAAATAACGGAGCGCCCGTGTTAGCATTTTTAACGCTATTTCTTGCAGTTGTGCATCTACTTAGTGGTCTGACTTTGCTGGTATTTTCCGCTTGGTTTATCGCTGCCTCAGCCATAGCTGCGCCCGGCTTCAACTATATGTTACCGGCGGTGTTGGTGCGTGCGTTGGCCCTGATAAGAATCGCAACGGGTTACGGCTATTTGTATCTTGGTCATGAACACATGCTGATACGTTTGAAAGACGCTAGGTTGACGTTATTTGCCCAGCTTAGGCAAACCCACATTTTAGCGAGGTCGCAGCTAAACCATACACTCACCGATAACATCGATAACGTAGCTAATGCCTGGATTGCCTGGATTAGCCCCATGAGCGGCGCTTTGGCCATGTGGCTAATGGCGTTACTTGTCACCTATTTCATCACGCCCATGCAATTAACTTGGGTGGCTATTGCATTAACTGCGGTCCCTTTGTTGCTATTGGCTATTTTCTGGTTGACTCAGCATCAGCAGCAGCGCTTGAATTACTTGCGCAAGCACTTTGAAGCACAATCGGAAGATGCGTTGCTTAATGCCCACTTGTGGCACTTACAGCAACAGCCGGTAAAACTTGACGCTAGTTTGATTTGGAAAGCAGAGCTTAACGACACCAACGCCACTCAGTATGGGTTAATTGCTATTCATGGGGTCGGGCTGATATGCCTGAGCTTATTACTGATCTTTTTACCGCAAAAAAGTGTGGGCCAAGCTCAATTGCTCATCCCTATTATGTTATTGCTTAGCATCAAAGATTGGCTTAGTGCCGGATTTACTGCTCGTCAGAATTGGCAGTCAGATCGCTCCGCTCGGGAAGCAATAGCCGCCCACCAATATCAGCCTATCCCACAGCTAGACACCGGCAGCATTCACAGTCTGCAGGTACGCCAATTGAGGGCTAAAGATCGTAACATCCCAGCGGTAGATATAAGACAAGCCATCCAAGGGATCATTTTGCTTTCTGGTAGCTCAGGAAGTGGCAAGAGCAGCTTATTACAGGGCATTGCCGGGCTCATCCCTGTGGATGGTGAGCGAATTGCCAACAACAGCCGAATTGGCACAGGCCAGTTGCAGGATGCTTGCTACGTAGAACAATATCCTTACCTGTTTAGTGCGACCTTGTTTGATAACCTTGCCGTTGCCAGGAAGGGTATTTCAACGGGTGAAGCCGTGGCGGCTCTGCAGCAAACCCATCTTGATGCGTTGAGTGATAATTTGCAGCAATGGCTGGGGATCGAGGCACGCACCCTGTCTGGAGGAGAAATGAAACGCCTCGGGTTGGCCAGAGCCTGGCTGTCTAAGCGCAGCGTGTGGCTGCTTGATGAGCCCTTTGAAGGCCTCGCAGCCAGCCAAATTGAACATTTAGCGCATTGGTTAAACCAGCAGAGTAAGCAGCACATTATTATTATTGCCAGCCATATACAGCCTGCCAACTTAACGGTCGAGCAGCATATCGACCTCGATAGCCTGAGATAAACCCACCAAAGGTGGGTTTATCCAAGCTCAAAGCTAGGCGTCTTTTTCAACCAGGGGTTTTCCGCCGTTAAAGGCCAGGCACAACTTTTCTACCAGTATGTAATTGACCGGGACCAGCAACAAGGTGATAAAGGTCGCGAAGATGATGCCAAAGCCCAACGACACTGCCATGGGAATAAGAAACTGTGCCTGGGTGGCTTTTTCAAACAACAGCGGCATTAAACCGATAAAGGTAGTCAGACTGGTTAACATAACTGGTCTGAAACGTGCCGCACCGGCATTGAGGACCGCATCAAGCAAGGCGTCACCGCGTCGGCGACACTTGTTGATATAGTCAACCAGCACCAGAGAGTCGTTGACTACAATACCGATTAACGCCAGCATGCCCAAAAAGCTGAAAATCGCCAGATTCATGCCCATGATCCAGTGCCCGGCAACTGCGCCAATCAAGCCAAAGGGAATCACACTCATGACGATCAAGGGCTGAATGTAGGACTTAAACGGAATCGCCAGTAAGCCATAAATAACAAACAACACGAAGGCCAATCCAATCATCAATGAATTGGCGCTTTCTTCTTGTTCCCGTGATTCTCCCTCCAGCTCATAGGCAACGCCGGGATACTGACTCACAAGTTCATCCAAATAGCTGCGTAAATCGGCCTGCAATACTGTCATATTGGTGGCTTCTTTTTGCACGTCTGCGGTGACGCTTACCGTTCTGTAACGATCAATACGGTAAATGGTCGACGGACTTTTGCCCGGAACCAGCGTTGCCACATGGGATAGCGGCACTCTGTTACCATCGGGCGTATCCACCAGAATATCGTTTAACTCAGCTACCGAACGGCGTTCTTCTAACGGCAGACGCACCATCACCCGCACATCATCACGGCCACGTTGAATTCGCTGAGCCTGTGCGCCAAAAAAGGAGTTGCGGATTTGACTGGCAACATCCACCCGGGTCAGGCCCAATGCCAGCCCCTGCTCTGTGAGTTCAATCTGCAACTCACTTTTACCATCTGACAAACTATCAGCGATATCAAACACAGTGTCGTAACTGGCCAGTCGGGTTTTCACTTTTTCCGATACTTCCTCTAAGGTGGCCACATTTGAACCACTTAACTGCACATCGATAGGATCTGAGGCCCGGCCAATCTCTGCCCGGTAAGTTAAACTCTCTGCCCCCGGAATAACCCCCACCATTTCTCGCCATTCATTAGCCAGTTGTAATGAAGTGATATCCGATTGACGCTGCTCATTGGGAATAATTTCAAACCTCACAGAGCCTGACTCGCTGCTGCGGGTTGAGGCCAGAATATTCAGAATGACACTGCGGCCACTGTCACCATCCTGATATTTGTCTTGCAACTCCCTGGCTTTATCGGCCATATCAACGATATAGCGGTTAGTTACCTCAAACGGCGTACCGGCCGGCATGGTCAGGCTGGCACGTACCGTTTCAGACGGAATCCTCGGGAAGAACACAAAGCGCATGTAACCGGCGCTGATCAGAGCGACAATGACCAGAAACACCCCGATAAAGGTGGCCACCGTGGTGCCCTTGTTATTCAGCGCCAGCTTTAATACCGGCTGATAATACTTGATGATGGCCCGCTCAAATCCATCCGCAAATCCCTGCTGCAATCGTTCAAGGCGATTCGGCGCTTTGTTGCCCCGCAATTTGATGTATTTAAGGTGAGCCGGTAACACGAATTTAGACTCAATCAATGAAAACAATAGAACCGGAATCACCACCGCTGGAATTTGCGCGAACAAGGCTCCGCGGGTACCTTCAATAAAGGCCAGTGGTAAGAACGCAGCGACTGTGGTCAGTACCCCGAAGGTAACCGGTGTCGCCACTTCCTGAGTGCCGCGGATGGCTGCTTGCTCTCCGCTTTCGGCGTTACGTAAGTGGCTGTAGACATTTTCGCCGGTGACGATGGCATCATCAACCACGATACCCAACACCAGTATAAAGCCGAATAAACTGAGAATGTTCAGCGTAATGCCAAACAAGGGCATGGCGATAAAGGCCCCCATAAAGGAAACCGGTATACCAATAAACACCCATAACGCCACCGAAGGGCGCAAGAACAGGGTTAACAGTGCCAGCACCAGCACCCCGCCCTGAATAGCATTGGTGACCAGGGTATCGATACGGCTTTTTACGATTTCAGAATCATCGTCCCAATAACTTAACTCAAAGCCCTCAGGCAAGCTGGCTTGCTTGTTGTCGATATAGGCTTTTACTGCGTCGGCCACAGCAATCGCGCTTTGCGGACCAATCCGATAAACGTCAATAAAGGCCGCTTGTTTACCGTTAAACCGGGTGCGTACCGGATCTTCCTCAAAGCCATCGGTTATGGTTGCAATGTCACCCAAACGAATAATCGCACCGTCATTTTGACGCAGAACCACAATGTTAGCGAACTCGTCTTTACGGTAAGCCTGTCCTTTTGAGCGGATAAGCACTTCCGCACCCTCGGATTTTAAATTTCCGGCGCTGACATCCTGACTGGAATTTTGAATTGCCCGACTAATATCTGCTAACGATAAATCGTATTGGCGCAGAGCATCTTTTGAGACTTCCACAGCAATTTCATAGGCCCGAACCCCTGACAGTTCGACCTGAGTCACGCCATCGAGGAGAAGTAATTCATCGCGCACGATTTCTGCATACTCGCGGGTTTCACGTTCACCATAAACACTGGCAACCGACACCGCAATGACCTCCCGTTTGCGCTGGGCAAGGGAAATAACCGGCTTTTCAGCATCCGCCGGAAAGGTATTGATGGCATCGACCCGGCTTTTTATATCAGCCAGTAATTCACGCGGGTCATAGCCGCTCTCCACTTCGATGTTAACCACGGCACTGTTTTCACTGGAGCGAGAGACGATACGCTCTATGCCTTCGAGGTCCTGCACGGCTTCTTCAACCCGGATGGCAACTCCGCGCTCCACATCTTCAGGGGTTGCACCGCGTAACGATACGTTAACGCTGATGGTTTCTACCTCTACTGACGGAAATACCTCCAACGGAATTTTATTTGTCAGGCTATACAATCCCAATAAAACAATTGTCAGCAGCAACAGGTTGGCAGCAACATGGTTACGGGTAAACCAGGCGATCATGACTTGTCACCTCCACGGTCACCCTGGCTGGTCCTCGGAGGGCGGTTACCGGAACGCTGGCCTTTTTCACGCTGACCATCCGCCGGCTTACCTGCTGCGCCCATAACCTGAACAGGTGTGCCTGAGCTGACCTGACCAAGCGGCGTCAGGACCAGATTGTCACCTGCATTCAAACCACTTTTTACGATGCTTTGATCGCTACTTTGCCAGGCAACCTGAATATCGCGTCGCATCAGTTTCCCATCTACCTCGATATACACATAGGTTCCCTGGTAAATCGCACTGTTTGGGATCACCAAAGCATCTGCAATTTGTTTGCCACGAATGGTGGCCTTAACATATTGACCAATCTTTATACTTTGCTGGTCTTGGTATTCGGCACCATAGGGATCATCGATTTGACCGACCACATATAATTGCTGAGCTTTCTCATCAATGGCACTTTCGGTGCGTACCAATTGCCCCTGCCATTGTTGCGCGTCGAATAAATCTGAATGGAAGGTCACCTTGGCGCCCGCCTTAACCTCACCGGAGCGGTATTGCTCAGGTAAATCGATATATCGTAGATCGGCGTTTTTAATAGGTAAGCGTACTTCTACCAAATCGGTGGCAAAAATCGTGGCCAGCTGCGTGTTGGTATTCACCACTTGTCCGACATCGACCAACTGTTCACGCACACGACCACTGTAGGGTGCAACCACTTGGGTTCGTTCTAAATCTAATTGCGCGGTCGCCAGTGCGGCTTCCGCCGCTGCAACGTTGGCCTCCGCAGCTGCCCGTTGCGGCTTGCGTAACACTAGCGCGCTGGGTTCACCAGCGGTACCCAGCGTCTGCCAATCTTCTAATGCCTGTTGCCCACGAGCGACTTCCTCTTGTAATGCCTGCTTTGCCTGTTCAAGTGTGGCACTGGCAGATTGCACAGCGGCCTTTAAATCACGGTCATCAATGCGTACTAGCACATCCCC
>CAXQZJ010000054.1:0-10495 GCA_964228145.1 Alteromonadaceae bacterium
GTTTGTACGAGGTCAAAACCTTTTTGCATGGTTTTGCGTATAATCGCTGTTTTACGCTTTTTCGAGACGTCGCATGCCACATAAATGCTATCCAATTCAGGGATTTCAACATAACGATTACAAAATTCTCAAGCGCGAAACTGTGTATAAGGGATTTTTTCAGTTGGATGCCTATACCTTCACTCATCGACT
Organism: Alteromonadaceae bacterium; assembly: GCA_964228145.1. Taxonomy (GTDB): domain Bacteria; phylum Pseudomonadota; class Gammaproteobacteria; order Enterobacterales; family Alteromonadaceae; genus Pseudobowmanella. Next base: position 193 of record CAXQZJ010000054.1, read on the forward strand.
GTATCAGGGCGGGTGGAGTGAGCCGGTAAAACGTGAGATATACCAGCGCAGTGATGCCGTTGCAGTATTGCCGATTGATCTTGATACAGGGGAGGTTTTGATGGTCGAACAAATTCGTTTAGGCGGTACCAGCAGTGAATTCGGCCCCTGGCTGCTAGAATGTATAGCTGGCATGATCGAGCCCGGTGAGGAAATTGAACAGGTATGCCACAGAGAAGCCAGCGAGGAAGCCGGCATTGAACTTAAACGGCTGCACAAAGCACTAAGTTATTTATCCAGCCCTGGCGGAACCACCGAACGTTTGCACGTTTATATCGCTGAAGCAGACTTATCACAGGCAGGCGGAGTGCATGGGTTGGAAGGTGAACATGAGGATATTTTAGTCCACAGGGTGCCTCTGGACACTGCTTTTAAATGGTTGCAGGCAGGTCGCATCGACAATGCATCCACCGTGATTGCTCTGCAGTGGCTGCAGCTAAACCAATCGCGCTTAGCCGACATCTGGAGTTAATTTTTGAATCAAATACGTCGTAAATATGTGCCCAACCTCAAACGTATGCAGGCGGTATGTGATGCCAATTATGCCAGCCTGATTACCTTGTTGCCTGAGATTGACGAACAAGATATGACTTATCGTTTTGATGATGGTAAACGACTCGCTTACTGTATTGAGGTAGTGGAATGCGCGCGTTTTACCACTACGGTAAAAATTCAGCAGGATAATGCGGGGTTGCCGGCATATATGCAGCCGAGTATGCGAGTACGACTGTATCATGATGTACGCATGGCGGAAGTGCTGGAAAGTCAGAATACCAGTGCGTTTCGGGCTAGCTACCCTTATCCTAACAAACGCATGATGCAAAAGAACGAGAAGGAAATGATCAATCTGTTTCTGCACGAATGGTTGACCTATTGCCGTCAATTTCAAGGCTCATCATCACAAGTTGACTAGTGCGGGAAAATTGCATGCGAATTTTACAAATCAGCGACTGCCATTTGGCCGCTGATACAGAGTATGTAGGTTATGGGGGGATCAAGCCTTATCAATCGCTGGAGCGAGTGATGCAGGCGTGTGTATCTTCGTCTCCAGATTTAATTCTTATTACCGGCGATATATCCAATGATGATAGCCGCCAAAGCTATGAGTTATTGAATCAATTACTCAACCGTTACTTTTCCGGGGTGCCATTCTATGTGTTACCTGGCAACCACGATAAAGCCGATCTTATGCTCGCAGTGTTCGGCCGTCAGCACAGTTGGCTGATGAGTCCGCTAAAACGGGACAACTGGGTGATTCATTTGTGGAATTCACAAACCGATAAGGTTAGCGGCGAAATCAGTGAGCAACAGTTGCAGGTATTCGAACAAACGCTGGCTGCACATCCCAAAGACAGCCACCTTATTGCGCTTCACCACCCCCCGGTAGCAATGCACAGTTGGATGGATGATATAGGCTTGCTCAACGGACAACAGGTAATGGATAAACTGCAAGCCCACGGAAATGTCAGGGCCGTGGTTTTTGGCCACGTGCATACTGCCCGTGAGCAACAATTTGGGCAATTAAGTGTGCTCGCTTGCCCCAGTACGTGTTGGCAATGGGCGCAGGAGCGAGAGTTCGGCCTTGATAAAAAACAGCCTGCCGCGGCACGGTTGGTTCAACTTGGGTCTGAAGGGCGGGTCACAAGTCACCTTATCGAAGGGGACTCGGGACAATAAAAAAGCGCCATAGCGGCGCTTTTTATTGTGAATTGCTGTATCAGAACATGCTTTCCTGGTGCACAGTAATAAAGGCCTCGGTGCCGGTTTTACTGAAATCAACCTTATACTCGCGGCCACTGAGGGTTTGCACAAACAGTAACGTTTTTTCTTCACTGAAGACGTCAGGACTGGACAGATCAACTAACTCGCAATCATTCATACGGGCATCGCGCTTGTTGTCCGGCACTTTGCCTTTAAATATCTTGACCCCTTTGTGGGTTACCACCACGGGCGGCTCGAGATCACCATTTATGATTATTAAATCGAGTTTTCGAATCTTATGGATAATGGTATTCCGGCCACTGAGCAAATATGCCTTATCTGACATGAAAATCTCCGTTAAACTTTAACGCTTAATTCTTATAGTGTTTTAGCTGCAATCAAGATAACAGAGTTTTCTAAAGTTGCCAATTTTCAAGGCCTTCAGGGACTAAATAGGGTATAAATGCGCCACGAGAATTTAAAACGCGGAGCAGTAATGAAGATTCAAGTCATTCCCGTCACGCCATTTGCACAAAACTGTTCTTTGATTTGGGATCCCGATTCCTTACAAGGTGCGGTTGTCGATCCCGGCGGTGACATCGACAAGATAACCCAGGCAATCGATGCACATGGTGTGAAGGTCGAGAAAATCATTTTGACCCATGGCCACTTAGATCATGTAGGGGCGACGGTAGTCTTAGCGGATAAACTCGATGCAGAAGTGGTGGGGCCCCATAAAGACGATGAATTTTGGTTGCAGGCCTTACCTCAGCAAAGTCAGATGTTTGGCTTTCCACCGGCTCAGCCATTTGAGCCTGATACCTGGTTGTCACACAAAGACGTGATAAAGGTCGGAAAATGGACGTTGGAGGTTTTACATTGCCCTGGCCATACTCCCGGTCATGTGGTTTTGTATGAACCCAGTGCAGGTATGCTGATTGCAGGGGATGTCATTTTTAAAGGCAGTATAGGCCGTACAGACTTTCCCCGTGGAGATGGCCCGACCTTGGTGAAATCGATTAGAGAGCAGTTATTTTGCCTGCCGAATGAGGTGGTGATTTATCCCGGACACGGCCCAACAACCTCCATTGAACACGAAAAAAACACCAATCCATTCGTTGCAGACAGTAAGTTTGGATAAAATTTTACAATTTAACGTTTGCGTCACTTTCGGTAAAAATCGTAAAGTAAGCGCCGAACACACTCAAAAACTACAACAAGGATATCCATGAAAAAAGGAATCATCATCGGCGCAGTTGGCGTCGCCGCCATTGCCGGCGTAGGTCCCTATTTTGTCGGTCAGCACGCTCAGCAAGTCGTCGAAGACTATGCCGGCATGATCAGCGAAAATACCGTCTACAGCGCCAAAGTTACCCAACATAACCGCACTTGGTTTACATCTCAGGGCAAACTGGAAGTGACCCTTGATTTGAGCCAATTGGCGCAAGACTTTGATCAAGATCCCAGCAAGTTGGAGTCATTCACATTTGACGTGGATTATGACATCACCCATGGCCCGTTTTTGTTTAACGGTGGTGTGCCGGTTGGTTTGATGTCATTTGTTGCTCAGGTTGATAACAGTCAATTACCAGAGGATGTTGAATGGCCGCAAGCAGAGCCTGTTTATCAATTGGACGGCCGTGTTGGTTTATTTGGCGGTTTTTCGTTTAGCGATTACATCCCTGCGATTGAGTATGAAGACAAAGCTAAACTCACGTTTAGCGGTTATCGCGGCGAAGGCTATGTCGGTGACAATCTGGAATACACCGGCAAGGCTGAAAAAATTGAAATTACCCGGGACAACCGTGGCGCGTTTATCATCAGCGATGTCGTTATCGATATGGAACTCGAAGGTAGCTACAGTCAGATGATGGAGACGGGCTTTGCGCCGGGTAAACAGTCATTCTCAATTGGTAAAGTGTTCATTGATGCTGATGGTGTAAAAGCAGACGTGGAAAATGCCTTTGTCAGTTTGAAAATGGAAGAGCCCACAGAAACGTTGCGAAACATGGGAATTTCTTACGGTGTCAGCAAGTTTGAAGCGCAAGAAGTCGTAGTTACCGACGCTGAAATAACTGTCGATTTTAACAGTGTGCATCGCGTGCTGATTGACACCCTCACCGAGGTAAATAAAGACATGGCCAACGCAAGGCCGGAACAGCTGCAAATTGCCATGATGGAGTTTTTACAAAAAGACTTACTCACTGTATTGCAAGCCGGTCCTGAGCTTAATTTCAGTTCGGTGAAGTTTACCCTGCCAGAGGGCAGCTTTAACGGCTATCTGAATACTAAGCTGGTAAATATTACCCAGTTACCTGCCATGGCCAATGATCCCATGTATTGGGTTAAGCACGTAAACACTAATGGCAAAATTGAAGCTGACCATGCTGTGCTTGAGAAGTTAATGGCGTTGGGTGTGCGTCAGAATATGTCTGATAATCCGCAGTTTTTCGAAATGACGGCCGAAGAGCAGCAACAGGCAATCGACTACCAGATTGGTATGATGATTAACCAAGGCGTACAAGCGGGTGTGGTTACCAAAGACGACACGCATTATCGCACTGAAATCAAAGTCGTTGATGGTGTGGTTACGGTTAACGGTACACCGTTATTCACTGCGCCTTAAGTCTATCGGCAACAATAAGAAAACGGCACAATTCAGTGCCGTTTTTTATTAGCGGCCAATAATGATTCGCGGGTCAAGGAAATTACTGCAGCCTTCCACTGCGATGGCGTAATCAAACGTTTCAATTGTATGGTTGTTATTTAATCGCCTTATTTTGCAGGCAATTTGCTGATTATTATCGGAGATAACATCGCAACTCGGTTTGAATGGCATTCGACTACCTTGCTTAGGAATTAGCGCGAATGTCATTGCTTCCAGAGCATTCAGTTTCCACGTTACTATTTTTCCGGGACGTGTGCACACACATCCTTTGTTTCCCCGACAACGGTCTATGTTGTCCAGTGCATTTTTGCAATTGTTATCAGACTGCGGCTCGCTGGGAGAGATTTCACAAACACCGTCGGTTCCTTTCACAACGCTGATCACAACGGTTTGATCCATAGCATTTGGGTACAAGGAGAGATCTGACGAGGGCTTTCCTGCGCAAGCCGTCAATAGCAGAATTAAGCTGGGTATTATCAAACGTTTCATTGGATCCGTCCTATCACAATGCGGGGGTCAAAGATCACATCGCACCCTTCTACCTCAATGTTGTAAAAATAATCGCCGGGCTCAGCTTGCTTGTCGACCTTGCAAGTCATAACACCGCGCTTGTACTTACACTTTTTAATTGGCCATCCCGAACCGTCTTTGGCAAACAAGCGAAACCGTGTAGCGGGGATAATCTGCCAGTCGATTCGTTTGTCAGGTTTAATACAAATGCAGCCATCCTTTTTTTTACAGTCTGAACGATTGGGGCAGTTTGCCGGTTCGGACTCTGGCTGAATGACGTTGGCGACACACCCTTGGTCATTTAGTGTAATGAGTAATTTTTGATCTTTATCACTGGCGTAGGCAGGCATAGAAAACAAGCCAAGTAACGTTAAGGCATAAACAAAAAGTGAGACTCGCATTATGGCATCTCCGGTGAGTTTATTGGTTTGGAAACCCATTGCGCCCATCGGCGAGTAGCGCTTCCAAGTGCGCTCGAACGGCGCTGAACTGCGGATCTTGCTGCAAGGTCTCGGGCGGATAACCGGCCTCAATGGCACGATTCAGAAACATAAGAACGTCAGCTGAGCTTTTACAACGTATGGCAATTAACGCCATATCATAGAAAATATAGGGGTCGGACGGTTTTTTTTCCAATAGTTGTTGTTGACCTTGCTTAGCGGTATCACATTGACTCAGTTCAGCCTGATACCGGGCTAGTGCGCTGGTGGTTAACATATCGTTGGGGTTGACTCCCAAACTCTGTTGGGCCGCAGCAAGTGCTAGGCTGTAAGCGTGCTGACTGGCATCCGGGTCCGGTAAAAACTTCAGACTGTCAGCCCAGTTGGCTAATACAACATGGTCATTAGGGCGCAATTGAACCGCTTGGGCATACAGTTCCGCAGCCTTGCGAAAATCTTGTCGATAGAAGGCCAATGAGGCCAGATTAGAATAGGTGGGCGCGCTGGGGTTAATTTCGACTGCGCGCTCCCACGCGATCCGCGCTTTTTCACTTTCATCACTCATGTAAAAGGCGGCACCCAGGCTATTCAGTGCGGTTTCGTTATCCGGCACTATGGTGACTTGCATGCTGTATTGCACACTGGCTTCTTTAAAGCGTCCCTGTCTGAACAGGTACTCCCCGTAGCTTTCATAGTGTTGCCAGGCGCCCGGATCGAGCCTGATTGCTCGTAGGAAGAATTGCTCTGCTAATTCGAGCTGTCCAGTGCGAGTGTAAGCCTTTGCTATTAACGCGATGACATCGCTGTCATCGGGATTAAGTTGATTGGCACGGCGAAAGAAGTCCAATGCCTCGGTATATTGACCAGAGGCAAGGTAGAGCTGGCCAAGAGCCACTTCAGAGGCAAAGCGGCGCTGCTCCGATTCGCCAAGCTGTTGACAGTTCTGTTGTGCAAGCTCAAAGGTATCTACATTTTGCGATATCCGGTAAGCACCAAGCTGGGATTGGCATAAGCCAGCTAGCGCCAACACAAACCGGGGGTCGCGGCTAAGGGCACGAGCAAAATAGGAAGCTGCAGCTTCAAACCCCTGTAAATTGTATGCGCTACCGAGTAAGTGCTGACCTTCCAGATAGTCATTAAAGGCCTGAAAATCTTCAGTTGGCTTAAATTGGCCATCATCCTGGTTGGACGGGTCAATAAAGCTAAGTGCATTTACGATTTGACGTGAAAGCTTTTCAAGCAGCTGTAATGACTCATCAGAGCCGCCAACTAACTCACTGCTCCACTCAGTGAATCCGGTGTTGGTATTGGTAAGGGTAGATTGTATTTTTAATTGGTCTGCAACTCTGGTGACGCTGCCTTCTAAAACATAGCTCGCTCGTGTCCGTTGCCGAATTAATTCCAGACTGGCATCTGACGGTAAACTCGATAAGGTGCGCCTTGAAGGTAAGGTGACCTCGGCATACTGGGACAAGAAGCTGATTAGCTCTGACTGCAGTAACTGGGCGAAATGTTCATGACTGAGTAAGTTAATTTGCTGGTAGGGCAAAATTGCAATCGCATTGGGCAGGGTCTCGACGCGAGCCAGCGGGGTCGGGATATCGTTATCTGAGGTGCTCAATTGCTGGGCTAAGTAATAGCAAAAGGTTGCGCAAAATGCTGCGACAATAGCAATGTAACTCAGGTCGATAAAGGCTCTACGTTTGATTTCAGCGGTATCTATCAGAGTATCCGCTTGCTTGGCGTACATACTTTTAACTCGGAACTCTGCCCACCAGGCATAGAGTAAAACGAAAGGGAAAAACGCGATAAGCAGCAGCAAAATAAGCTTATCGTGCCAACCGTTGGCATCCAGTATTGGCAAGGTTACCGACACAACCTGCATTAAAATCCAGGCGACCAGGGTATAGGTGACTGCCGCTTTGAATATACGGCGTCGTCGCCATTGAGCGAATGCGCGTTTGACCGGGTTTGGATGCGAGGCATCCTGAGCGTCATGATGCGGCCACTGGCCGAGGTGGTAACTCAGTGGTGAGACGGGCTGTAATAAACGATAGCCTCTGCGAGGTAATGTCTGGATAAATTTGGGTAGTGCTTTGTCATCGTGAAGGGCATGACGCAGTTCACTGATGCTGTGAGTCAGCTTCCCTTTGTCGTTGCGTTCTTTACCCCAAACAAAATGGCACAGCTGTTCTCGCGTGAGCACCTCACCAGGGTAACTGGCCAGCAGCATCAGCACTTCGATGGCTTTTCTGGACACAGTAAAATGCTGTCCATTGCGAACAATAGACTGCTGATGAGGAAAAACTTCGACATCATCCAGCATAAACCCGTCATGCAGTGACGGCCGGACCTGAAGCAAGGGATCAGACGGTGGTGTCTGGTCAGAATGCATAAACCCTGATAACCACTGTGGCAGAAAACCTAGCGTTGACCAAGTATGGATGATATTTTCAGCTTTGCATCCGTCCACCCTTGCATTCCAGTGTTGAATGCTTTTTCTTTGAATTTCAATTGGTTGTTATTTATGCCGCAATTTGTGCTTTATTGTCATGGTTTCCAAAGTTCTCCTCAATCTGCTAAGGCAATACAAACCCGCGCCTGGTTTGCGCAACATTGTCCAGAAGTACGTTTAGCAACACCACAGTTACCTGTATACCCAGAGCAGGCGAAAGCGCTATTAGAGCACTTGCTCAGTCAGTATCAGGGTTGGCAACTTGGTTTTATAGGCAGCTCGTTGGGTGGCTACTTAGCTACCTGGTTGCAACAGCAGTATGGCGGCAAGGCGGTGGTAATTAATCCGGCGGTTAAGCCGTTTGAATTACTCGAAGATTATCAAATGGAATTGGTGCAGCCTTATACTGGCGAAATCTTTCAGCTAAATGGACAGCATATGGAAATGCTAAAAAGTCTCGATACACCAAGGGTCAAACAGCCTGAAAATCTGTGGGCTTTGTTGCAAACCGGGGATGAAACGCTGGACTATCGGCAAGCCGCAGAAAAATACCAGGCCTGTCGACTCACCGTGGAAGAGGGCGGTGACCATGGCTTTCAAGGGTATCAACGACATCTGCCTCAGATCGCGGATTTTTTACTGAATTAGCCGCTATATCAGGTTGTTTCTGATGCGCTTTTGGCGTAAAACAGTGAGATAAGTTCGCCCTTCTTGCAGCATACTAAAACGATAAATTATGTCCCAATATAACGCTGACGCGATAGAAGTCCTAAACGGTCTGGAGCCGGTCAAACGTCGACCAGGCATGTATACAGACACAACCCGCCCCAACCACCTGAGCCAGGAAGTTATCGATAATAGCGTCGATGAAGCGTTGGCGGGTCATGCTAGTAACATTAAAGTGATTCTGCACGCAGACCAATCTATCGAAGTGATCGATGATGGCCGCGGTATGCCGGTCGACATTCATCCCGAAGAAGGGATCCCCGGTGTTGAATTGATCATGACGAAACTGCATGCGGGCGGTAAGTTTTCAAATAAAAACTACCAATTTTCAGGCGGATTACACGGCGTTGGTATCTCGGTCGTTAATGCCTTATCAACCCGTGTTGAAGTGACGATTCGTCGTGACAGCAACGTCTATCAAATGGCATTTGAAAACGGTGATAAAGCCGAGGAACTGGAAATTATCGACACCTGTGGGAAGCGCAATACGGGCACCCGGGTGCAATTTTGGCCCGATCCTCAATATTTCGACTCAGCGAAGTTTTCTGTGTCCAAACTGCAGCATGTGTTACGTGCAAAAGCGGTATTGTGTCCCGGCTTGCGCATTCAGTTTGTTGATAAAGTAAACAATGCCAAGCAAGAGTGGTATTTCGAAGATGGCTTGCGGGATTACCTTTATCAAGCAGTGCAGGAATACCCTTGCATACCGGAAAAGGCGCCTTTTACCGGTACCTTCTCAGCCAATCATGAAGCCGCAGACTGGGCTGTGATGTGGCTTCCCGAAGGCGGGGAAATGGTCACGGAAAGCTACGTAAACTTGATCCCCACCGCTCAGGGAGGGACGCATGTTAACGGCTTGAGGCAGGGTCTGCTGGAATCCATGCGAGAGTTTTGTGAGTTCAGGAACCTGATACCGCGTGGTATTAAACTAACGCCAGAGGATATCTGGGATCGCTGCTGTTACGTGTTATCAACAAAGATGCAGGATCCTCAGTTTGCCGGACAAACCAAAGAAAAACTCTCATCCCGGCAAGCTGCGGCATTTGTTTCCGGCGTGGTCAAGGATGCCTTTAGCCTGTGGTTAAACGAGCATACTGAAATTGCCGAAGCCCTTGCTGAAATGTGTATCAGTAACGCCCAACGCCGGATGCGTCAAAGCAAAAAAGTGGCCCGCAAAAAGGTCACCCAGGGGCCGGCATTGCCGGGTAAGTTAACCGACTGCTCGACTCAGGATAATTCACGCTCAGAGCTGTTTCTCGTCGAAGGTGACTCCGCAGGGGGGTCTGCGAAACAGGCCCGCGACCGTGAGTTTCAGGCCATCATGCCGTTGCGTGGAAAAATCCTTAATTCCTGGGAGGTGGAATCGACCCAGGTGCTGGCATCACAGGAGATTCATGATATCTCCGTGGCTTTAGGCATTGACCCCGACTCCAGTGATTTGAGCGGACTAAGGTACGGTAAGATTTGTATTCTGGCGGATGCGGATTCTGATGGATTACATATCGCGACCCTTTTATGCGCCTTATTTGTCCGTCATTTCAGAACGCTGGTGGAAGCCGGTCACGTGTATGTGGCGATGCCACCTCTGTATCGAATCGATGTAGGTAAGGAGGTGTACTACGCGCTGGATGAGGACGAGAAGCAAGGTATCTTAGATCGCATTGAAGCTGAAAATAAGCGCGGGAAAATCAATGTACAGCGCTTTAAAGGCTTGGGTGAGATGAACCCATTACAACTACGCGAGACGACCATGGATCCCAATAC
>CAXQZJ010000055.1:0-8282 GCA_964228145.1 Alteromonadaceae bacterium
CGGCGAATGTGGCCAAAATGAAGACCCTTTATCGACAGGGCCTGAAAAATCGCTATGGGGCCATGATGCAAGCCATCGCAGGTGTGCATTTTAATTTTTCATTGCCTAAAGCATTTTGGCAACAATGGCTGCCGGCCACCACAGGACAGGACGCCAACAAAGACAGTATTTCTGCCGCTTACTTTGCCATGATCCGCAATTATCGGCGTCACTGTTGGATGATTCCCTATTTGTTTGGGGCTTCACCGGCGTTGTGCGGGTCTTTTCTGGAAGGAAGAACCAGTGCATTGCCCTTCAAATCATTAGGTCAAGGAACCTTGTATCTTCCTTACGCGACATCGTTACGAATGAGTGATTTGGGTTACACCAACAAAGCGCAGTCCGGCTTGTTCATCTGTTATAACGAAATGGATCAATACATTAGCTCTTTGCGTCGAGCCATTCGCACTCCATCCAAAGAATTTGCTCGCTTTCATTCCGACAAAGAGCCTTTGCAGCAACTAAACAGCAATGTGTTGCAGATAGAAAACGAGTTATATTCGCCGATTCGACCCAAGCAACCAACACGTTCGTTGGAAAAACCGACCGATGCGTTGGCTGAACGCGGTGTTGAATACATTGAAGTGCGTGCGCTGGATGTCAATCCATTCAGCTCCGTGGGCATAGATAAAACCCAGATATATTTCCTCGATGTATTCTTACTCCACTGCTTGTTGTTGCCTTCCGCAGCACTTGACCCTGATGGCTTTGCAGAAACCGAGAAGAACATCTCTGCGGTGGTAAAAGAAGGTCGTAAACCCGGGTTGATGTTGCAACGAGAGGGACAAGGTCTTAGTTTGCAGGCTTGGGCAGAAAGCATTTTTGAACAAATGGCGCCAATAGCGGCGTTACTTGATGAGGTGAACGAAACTGATCAGTATTCTGATGCCCTTGCGCAGCAACAAGCAAAGTTCGCCGATCCCAGCCTTACGCCGTCAGCGATGTTGTTAGAACAAATGCTCCAGCGGAATTTGGATAATGGCTATTTGGCGTTGGAATTGGCGGAAAAATACAGAACACAGGCGCTCGCGGAAGAATACCGTCACTACGATGAAGCCTTCTTTCGTCAGCAAGCGAGAAAATCAATCGAAGCGCATCAACAGATAGAGGCTCAGCCTCAAGTGCCTTTTACGCAGTTTTTGGCAGAATATTTTACTTATCAGGAATAAAAAAAGCCTGGCGAAAAGCCAGGCTAAAATATTACGACCAGGGAAAACACAAACTACATAGGGTATGAGTGGTAGTTACCAATGAAGTTCACTTTTTTTTCAAAAAAAAATAAATATGGTTGTTATGCAGCAGTCACGCTTTTGTTGCTGGCAGGCTGTGCAACGGCGCCACCTAAAAACGCCAGCAACCTGTGTGATATATTTTTTGAAAAAGAGGACTGGTATGAAGCTGCGGCGGACATGCGTGATAAGTGGGGGGTTCCGATACATGTTCCTATGGCCATGATGTATCAGGAAAGCTCGTTTCGTCACGATGCGTTACCGCCAAGAGACTACGTGTTTTTTGGCTTGATTCCCTGGGGTAGGGTGAGCAGTGCATATGGCTATTCCCAAGCCAAGACCCTCACCTGGGAAGATTACATTCGCGAAACCAATAATGGCTGGGCCAGTCGCGAGGATTTCGAGGATGCGCTGGATTTTATGGGGTGGTTTATCAGTAAAACGTATTCCATAAACGGTGTCTCGAAATGGGATGCGTATGCTCAATACCTCAATTATCACGAGGGTTGGGGGGGCTTCAAACGCAAATCCTATCTCAAGAAGCAATGGTTGGTAAAAGTCGCGCAAAAGGTCAAGCGTCGCTCGCTGCGCTATGCGACGCAATTAAAAGGGTGTGAAGAGCAGTTGCAAAAAAGCTGGTGGCAGAAGCTGTTGTTTCTGTAGTACGTTATTGCTAGCTATGCGGTTCCTTGCGTAGCTAGCGAAACCCATTACAGATGCTGCTCCAGAAAGGCGCCGATTTCTCGATACAAGACTTGCTTTGATTCAACGTCATCAAAGAAGTGGGTGCCGTCTTTGATACGGATATAGTTGACTGTTTTTCCTTCAGGTGCATTTTCTTTAAACCATTGAGATTGCTCGAAGTGAACACGAGTATCATTGTCCCCATGAATCAACAAGACCGGGGCATGAAGTTTGTCGAGGAAGTTGATCGCTGAGACGGCTTTTAATGCTTCAATATTGGCATCTATGGCGTCCGGATTATCATCATCAATGACGTTTCCAGAGTAATATCCGTTGCGTTCGCGATCTTTAATCATGGTGTATAAATCTGAAATGCCGGATACGCTGATCACGCAGTCAAACCTATCCGGTTGCTGCACTGACGCCGTCATCGACCAATAACCACCATAACTAAAGCCCAGCGCACAGGCTCGGTCCTGTGATACCTTTCCACTCTTGATGGCCCAATCCATGGCGTCATAGACATCTTGTTGCATACGCTTGCCCCATTGGTAATAACCAGCGGTTTCAAACGCGCTACCAAATCCGGTTGACCCCCTAAAATTGACTTGCAGCACGGCGTAACCTTTGTTTGCCAGAAACTGCACCATGGGATCAAAATCCTTGTAATCTCTCGCTTGAGGACCGCCGTGAGGCATTACCACCAATTTTGGGGCTTCAACGCCAGCGGGCAAGGTTAAATAGCCCTGAAGTTGCTGCCCATCACTGGCTGTAACACTGATATTAGTGACAGGGTCATAGGCATGCCCCAGCAAATGTGGGTAGAGCGCCATCCAGGCGCCGCCAGATTGCTGACGCGCGTCAAACCAATAAAAAACCGGGACCTGATTATCGCTGCTGGCCAAAAGTAACATGCGGTTCTTATCTTCGCTTTGACTGGTGATAGACACCTGCAAACCCGGTAACATGTTAGCTAAAGCCTGCTCAGTTGCTCCATCTGCTTTATCAAAATAGTGAGTGCGAATGAAGTCGTCGTAGTAATAGACTCCGATGAGATCGCCCTGGGGATCAAACAAACCATCGCTCACATCATAGCCCGGAGCCTGAAATAATCGTTCTTCAAACTCACCCGTGGAAATATCATAGAGCCACAAAGATTCAAAACCGGTGTCTTTGTCACTAAGCACGTAAAGCTTTGTATTACTTGGGTGAAAGCCAATGATATTAAAGGTTTCTTTTTTGCCACTCTCACGGGTATGAATTTTGACTAATGCGTCATCCTTGGTCTCTCGGTACCAGAAATGGCGATAAAAAGTCCCGTCTTTTTTCTCAAATTGTGTGCCGACTCTGACAACGCCATCGAGATCAGCATACCAACTATCGATCTCAAATTGATTTTGTTGAACTTTGTCAAAGGTCCCACTGAGCAGATTAACCTTAAATACCGCTACGGCTTCGTCTCGTGTGTCATAAGTCGATACCAGTGCGTGTTCAGGATCATTTTTAAGTACACTGACTAAATTAAAACTCTGGTAACGAAACCAAGGGTTGCGCTCGAACAACCGTGTCGTCAGTAGGCGGGTTTGCTTGTTGCGGGTGTCAACAGAAAAAAGGCGTCTTACTCTGAAGTGTTGCCCGTTGGCCTTTTCAGGATAACTGGTGCCAACGATCAATATGTGATTGCCAGACCATCGAATAAAGTCGAGTCTATCGCGGTTTTTCTTAAGCCCCGCCAGGACCTTGAACTCTTTTGTGGCAAATGGCGCAATCGCCACAGTGGGGCCTGCCGCAGTATTGTATAACATCGCAATCTGTTGACCATCTGGAGACACGCTCGGGCGTTGTATTATCGGCAGGTGTGCAAAATCTTGCCATTGCTTGGCAGCATTGATTGCAAAAGAGGTAAAGAACAGAATAGCAGCGAAAAAGTACTTCATGATGATGTCCTTGAATTTGTCGCAATACGCTTCCCTACGCATGCCTTGCGGGTCAGAATAACTCTCAGAACATAGAAAAACGAATTTTTGACGATGAAACAGTCAAATTGTGAGACGCATCAGCGCAGTATCAGACAATCTACTCTGTCGACGAGGTGGCGATATACTGACAGACCCGATTGCGCCCGCTGTTTTTGGCCTGGTAAAGTGCTTTATCTGCGGCGAAAAGCATGTCAGTGGCCTCTGTAGGCTCGCCGTCTGAGGGTAAGCGGAATTGGCTGACACCAAAGCTTGCCGTGACTGCGATATTCAGCTTGCGGGTCAGTTGTAACGGCGCCTTTTCTATCTTGCTACGCAACTTTTCAGCGAGTTCGGTGGCTTGTTGTAGCTCAGCCTCGCGGACAATAATGGCAAATTCTTCACCGCCAAGGCGGCCGAAGGTGTCGGACTTTCTGATTTGTGACGTGATCACTTGGGTCACGTGCTTAAGTACTTCATCACCGGCTTCATGACCATGGTTGTCGTTTACCCGCTTAAAGTAATCAATGTCGAGCAATATTATCGAGACATTTTCTTGTTTGTTGCGTAAAAACAAATTCCATTCCTGCTCCAATTGCTCTACGAACGCGCGGCGATTAGCAATACCAGTCAGTTCGTCGGTCAGTGCCTGGGTGACCAATTTAAGTTCCAGTGACTTATAGTGAGTGATGTCTTGCAACATGCCTTGAATTTGACGATGCCCATTACTGACTTCGGTAGAATCTCCAAACTGATGAAACCACTTTACCTTGCCATCAGCCATGAGCATGCGGTATTCGATATTGATTGAACCTGTGGTTTCAAGAGCGTCAAACGCGTCAATCACTATCTTGAGGTCAGCCTGATGAATAAGGTTCAGTTGGTTAGTTAAACTAAATGGGCGTCGCTGGGGCGTTTTACCCAGCATTTGATAGATAAACTCTGACCAATAGATTTCTTTATTTACTATGTCGTATCGCCAATAACCTATCTGCGCAGTGTGTTGGGCAAGACGTAACTGTTCAGTGAGGGTTGTCAGCGAGTTTTGCAGGTTCTTACTCTGAGTGATATCTGCAAAATAACCATGCCAGATGACTGTTCCGTCGTCTTGCACCGAAGGGAGGGCGTGACACTCGCGCCAACCTTCGTTTGGACGCGTGACTCTGAATTCGTGGCGCCAGACGCTCATGGCACGCCGCGCATTAATGAGGCTGGCACGTAGAGCTTCAGTAAAATCCGGATCCACGGATTGAAACAACAAGTCGCTTTCCAATTTTAATTGAGTCGCGCTTGCGCCGAATAACTCCGACACTTTTTCACTACAGTAACTGAAAGAAATATGGCCTTGAGCATCGATCTGCATTTGGAACATGGCTACCGGCACCTGATTGACCAGTCCCTTGAGAAGCTCATTTTGTTGTTCGTTGCTGAGGTTCTGCCGGCGATCTTGAGTAATGTCAGACATCATGATCAGGATATGACTTAACTGCTGCTGGCCGTTATAGACCGGCTCTGCAACAAGTTGCACCCAAAAAATTTCACCGCTTCGGCGAGTTTGGCGGGATGTGAATGCCATTCTTTTACCATGGCGCAACGCGATGAGTTGTTCCGCACTGAAGTTCTGATCTGCCTCTGATGTTTGCATTAACCAACAGGGCCTGAGTAGCAGGTCATCGGCCCAAAAGCCGGTCATTTCAGTGATAGCATCGTTGACATAATACAAAGTAAAAAATTCGTCGTTACACGCCAGCATAATGCCTGTCTTACTGGAATCCGCAGCCCGTTTCAGCGCATCAAGTTGATCATAGTTCTGATGTTGTTCGGTAACATCTGTGTGGGTGCCGTAAAAGCGCAAAGGCTGATCGTTAATGTCACGCTCTGTTATGTCACCCTGAGATAAGATAAATCGCCAACTACCATCAGTGTGTTGCATCCTGAGGGTTTCGCTGAAACGATTCTGCTCGCCACTCAAGGTTTTGTCGATGGCCTGTTCAAGTAATGCGGTGTCGTCGGGGTGCACCAAACTGGCCAACACATGTTGTTGGTGGGTACTGGTTGTTGGTGCTCTGCCTAACATATGGTTCCATTCGGCATTTACTGTGACAAGGTCGGTTTTCAGGTCCCATTCCCAGGTTCCTGTTCTGCTGGCACGAATACTGTATTCAAACAAATCGAGCTGCTTGCGGGTGGTGTGCGCGCGCACGGAAACATAGATAGCAATGGCTTGCATACTACAAACGTACATCCAGCGAATCACTTCATTGGGAAACAGTGAGGGTCCTTGCTGGAGACTGGACTTCTCGAATAACAACACCATAGTCATATACAAAGCGCTGACCAGTGATGTGAGAGCCAGGCTGGTATTGTCCGCTAACCAGATAACTATGATGACAGGAGGAAAGAGGAATAGTGCGGGTTCGGGCGTCCAACGCAAAATAAAGGCCTCGACAAAACAAACCAGCATAACTACCAACGCAAACAGCACTTTCGTTTCACTGAATGCACGCAAACGCATGAGGTTTAAAGCATTGATTGGGGTGGTAAACAGCAAAACGCCAGCAATGGCAGCCAGTAAAATGTGGACACTGTCAGCGACCAGGGAGTGTTGCGCGGCGAACAAATCCAAGCTACAGAAGAACGCAATAAGCAGAGTAAAAATAAGCGGGGTAGCAAAAACCGCAATAAGAATAAATAATCGCAGGTCATTAAAGGCCTGCAGTTGATAAGAAAACCCTTGTTGACGCAATACCAGAATACACAGGTAAAAGCTGATTGCGATGGCCAAGGTGGTGGAAAGCGCACTCATTAAATCGAAGTTAAAGATCAGCAACACCGAGATAAAATGGCCAGAGGCAACACCGGGTAAAACCCAGCAGCCAAAGCGGGTTAACATGGCAATGGAAAATCCGAAGGTGATAAAAGGCAGATAATCCGTATGCGGGTCGAGTATCCATTGATGCTCAATCCAGCTCAGACAAAAAAAGCCAACCAAAACCAGTAAGTTCTGTCCTGTATAAGTGCTGAATTGTGCCATGTGTCCGAGATACGCCCTGTACAGCTCAGTAATGATTATTGTCCCTTGTGAGCATAGTGCAAGTTGCGCAATTCAGCCAAAATCAGTCAAAAATATCCAGTAATATCAATAAGGCGGCTTCGCCACCCCATTCTTTGGGTGCCTGATGAAAAGCCTGAATCAATGGGTGCTGAACTAACCAGCTGGGTACGGCCTGCTTGAGAACATGTGTTCCGTAGCCATGCATAATGCTCACGCATTCAGCTTGCTGTTTTCTGGCGGCAAGCAACAGGGCAGCGATTTCCCGTTTGGCATTCTCTTTAGTTAGACCGTGTAAGTCGAGCAACAGCACAGGTTGATAATCACCGCGGCGAAGCTGTTTCAAGCGATGAGGATCCACGTCATCCCGGCGCCATTTCAGCGGCCCATCTGTACTAAAATGGGCCTGATACTGGTCTGAAAAGAAAAACTCAGCTTGAGCCTGTTTGCGTTGTCGTTCTTTTATCGGCGTTTTGCGCTTGCTGGACCGGGTATTTGGCTGTATTTTGTCTTGCTTTATTGGTTTAACACCCGACATGGCTGCAAGGAAGTCGTTGTGTTCATGATTGTCAGCTGAATTTGACATAGATACCTCGGAAAAACGCGTCAGGCCGGACTATAACCACTTTAATACGTAATTTCACCCGCCAGGGCTCAGGATATTCTGTGGATAAATACTACCCCGACGAAGCTGTACAAGATTTGCATACCATCTATGATTTTACCCGCTGGGCGGTGAGCCGTTTTAATGACGCAGGTCTTTACTTTGGCCACGGTACAGATAACCCGTGGGATGAGGCGTTAAGCCTGATTTTGCAGGTGTTACATTTACCCCCCCATAGCGACGAGCAATTGCTTTCGGCACGCCTTACGCGAAGTGAAAAGCAGCGTGTTGCGGATTTTATTGTCAAGCGCGTTCAGTCACGGATTCCGGTCGCCTATTTGACCAATCAGGCTTGGTTCGCCGGCTACCCGTTTTATGTTGATGAGCGCGTGCTGGTGCCTCGTTCGCCAATCGCAGAATTAATAGAGCAGAAATTTACTGGCTGGCTTACCTCTGAACCGAAGCATATGTTGGACTTATGCACCGGTAGCGGTTGCATCGCAATCGCAATGGCACTGGCTTTTCCAGGTGCACAAGTTGATGCAGTCGATATCAGTGAAGAAGCACTGGCTGTCGCGGATCAGAACATTCAGGAATATGACTTGGGGAATTTTGTATTTCCGATCCAGTCAGATTTATTCAATAGTGTGCGGGGACAAAAATACGACTTAATTGTCTCCAACCCTCCCTACGTTGATGCAGAGGACATGGCAGACCTG
>CAXQZJ010000056.1:0-5658 GCA_964228145.1 Alteromonadaceae bacterium
GAGTGAAGGAGTCGATTTGTTCTTTACCGGTGAAGTGTCGGAGCAGACGATTCACATTGCCCGGGAAGCCGGGATTCATTTTATCGCCGCCGGACACCACGCAACAGAGCGTTATGGCGCCAAAGCTATAGCCGAACATTTGGCCGAGCACTGTGGACTTGATGCGTGTTTTATCGATATTGATAACCCAGCATAAGTTGGGTTACAAGCCACGTAGTCGTAACCACCAATAGCCAAGCGTTTCGTACCAGTACAGTTCTGTTTTACGCAAATGCACCGCACGGGGAAACCAGCTAAACCAATAACCAGGATTACCGCTGCGCTTAACGAAGTGTTCTGTCGGAGCGGCAACAGGATGCAGATTCTGGTTGGCAAAAATTCGCAAGGCGCGGCGCATGTGATAGGCAGAGGTCACTAACGCAAAGGCTTTATCTTCGACCACCGCCTTAACTGCAATGGCCTCTTCTTCGGTATCTCGTGATTCGGTTTGTAAGATAACCCGCGCAGTGTCGACGCCGATGGCTCGTGCGACTTCAAGCATTGCCTCGGCGTTACTGAATTCTTCTTTGGATCCTCCGGAAAGTAGCAACTGGCTTCCGGGATTTGCCTGCATAACCCGCACGCCTTCCATCAAGCGGTAGAGAGAGCAAGCACGCAATTGCGACGTAGCAGAGAGGCGAAAGTCATTACTGTGGTCGCAACCTAACACGACCACAACCTCGACCTGGTTTGCCTGATCATATTGCGGCACATAATGCTCTAATGGCTCAAGCAGCAGGTTAGGCAGCCAAGGAGTGCTGAATAACATAAGTAAGCAGGTCGCTAAACCAAACAGACTGCTGCCTATTCGCTTTTTATTTCGCCTGAACAGCAACACCGAGCAAACTAAGAGTATAATGATCAGAGGTATAGGCATCAGAAGCATGGATGCCAGTTTTTTAATCCAGAAAATATCCATATCACCGTCTTTGGAGTGCAATGAAACCTGATAATAAACCAGATCAAAGCTTTGATTCGATAGCAAATAAGTTTCAGCGCAATATTTATGGTACGACCAAGGGCCGCCTTCGCCATATTTTACTTGAAGAGTTTGTTACTGAGCACCTGGCTGAGAGGGAACAATTACGGATTTTAGATGCCGGAGGTGGTGGGGGCGAAATGGCCGAAGTGCTATTGAGACTTGGTCATCAGGTGGAATTAATTGACCTGTCTGCAGAATTAATTGAGTCTGCGCATCAGCGCTGCGGTGGATACGAGAACTTTAGTGCGCAACAAATCAGTATTCAGGCGTTTCAACCTAAGCAAGGATATGACCTTATTGTCTGCCATGCGGTGATGGAATGGTTAGCTGAGCCCTTTGCGGTCATCGAGACCTTGTGCAGCTGGCTCAATACCAACGGGAGTTTGTCGCTGAGTTTTTTCAATCAAGATGCAAGGTTGTTTGGAAATGTGCTCTACGGCAATTTTGACTACATAGAAAAGGGCTTTAATGTGCCTAACAGGGTACGTCTTAACCCCAATAATGCCCATTCACCAGCGAAGGTCGCTGACTTTCTGCGGAAGCAGGGTTTAAGCATATGTCATCAGGCCGGGTTACGTTGTTTTCACGATTACCTGCGCGACAAATCCCAACAGCAAAGTGAATTTGAATCCCTGTTAAAGATGGAACGAAAGTACGCCACTCAACATCCGTTTATGTGGCTTGGAAAATACTTTCATATCATTGCCCAGCGCTAGCATAAGCGGCGCCAACCATCTTGAGGTAGCTCAGTGGCGCTGACGATATTATCCAAGGTGGTGTTAGCGATTTCGGCTAGGGCCTCTTGGGTAAAAAAGCCTTGGTGACCTGTGATCAACACATTAGGAAAGGTTAATAAACGTTGAAATACGTCGTCCTGAATAACCTCGGAGGAGCGGTCTTTAAAAAACAGCTCACTTTCCATTTCATACACATCTAAACCGAGATAACCAAGTTTGCCGGTTTTAAGCGCGTCAATCACAGCGTGAGTATCAATCAAGCCACCTCGTGAGGTGTTAATCAACATCACACCTTGCTTCATTCGTGCCAGCGCTGCTTGATCTATTAAATGGTGATTGTCCTGGTTAAGCGGACAGTGCAAGCTGATAATGTCTGATTGGGAAAAAACCACTGGTAATGACGTGTATTCGATGTTGTCGCTGGATAATCTGTCATCAGGTTGCGGGTCGAAGGCAAGTACGTTACAGCCAAAACCGGCAAACAGACGGGCGGTGAGCGCGCCGATATTGCCTGTACCTATGATCCCCACGGTTTTGCCTCTTAAGTTAAATCCCATTAGGCCATTGAGACTGAAGTTATCCTCTTTAACTCGGTTATAGGCTTTGTGCAGACGTCGATTGAGGGTAAGCACCAGTGCTAACGTATGTTCTGCAACCGCCTCTGGTGAGTATGCAGGAACCCGGGTGACCATTATGCCTAACCGTCTGGCGGCCGCTAGATCAACATTGTTAAACCCAGCGCAGCGTAGCGCAATATGTTGGACACCCTGCGCCGATAGTACAGACAGAGTCTGGGCATTGAGTTTGTCATTTACAAAAACACAGACAGTCTCGCTGCCAGTAGCGAGTGACGCTGTATGCTCCGTCAATGGCGCGTCGATATAGTCGAGCGCAATACCCTTGGTTGCCGCTGCACGGTTAAAGAAGTCTTGCTCGTAGGGTTGCGCACTGTAAACGCTTACGGAGTTCACTGTTATAACAGGGCCTCTATGTCAGCGGCGATGGCTGCGGGCTTCGTCGTGCTGGCATAGCGTTTGATAACTTCACCTTGTTTATTCACGAGAAACTTAGTGAAGTTCCACTTGATTTTTTGTGTGCCGAGTATTCCTTTTGCACCTTGCTTCAGATGTTGGTAAAGAGGATGGGCATTGTTGCCATTGACGTCGATCTTCTCGAATAGCGGAAAGCGGGTTTTAAAACTCAAATCGCAAAACTGCGCGATTTCTTCATTACTGCCCGGCTCCTGGTGACCAAATTGATCACAGGGAAAGGCTAACACTTCAAAGCCTTGAGTTTGGTATTGATCATACAGTGCTTGCAAGCCCTCATACTGGGGTGTAAATCCGCATTTACTGGCGGTGTTCACGATCAAAAGTACTTTGCCCTGGTAATCAGCCATGGATATGGTTTTGCCGTTGTTGAGTGTTGCTTCAAATTGATAGATATTTTCAGCCATTATTGATTGTTTATTTGTTAAGCTTGAAACCAGTTTAACGCCTTATTCACCAATTAGTTAGAGATTTTTATGAAACCATCAATCGCCTTTATCGGGCTCGGAGTTATGGGATTTCCTATGGCGGGGCACTTGGCTCGGCAAGGATACTCAGTGTGTGTATACAATCGGACTCAGGCAAAAGCTGAGCGATGGTGTGAAACGTACCCGGGCAAAAAAGCTGCAACACCCGCTGAAGCTGCAGCGGACGCGGACATTATTCTGGTGTGTGTGGGCAATGACGATGACGTGAGATCGGTGGTGTACGGTGACGAGGGTGTGCTGGGCGCGATGCATGCCGGGGCCGTTTTGGTGGATCACAGCACGGCTTCTGCAGATCTTGCTCGTGAATTGGAAACAGCCTGTGTTGAGCGACAACTCGGATTTGTTGATGCCCCCGTATCCGGCGGTCAGGCAGGCGCGGAAAATGGCGTGCTTACCGTTATGTGCGGAGGACAAAATCACGTGTATGCAAAGGTGGAACCGGTGCTTGGTGCCTACAGCCGCTGTTGTCGGTTACTCGGTGAGGCAGGGAGTGGCCAGTTGGCAAAGATGATGAACCAAATATGCATTGCGGGTGTGGTGCAGGGATTAGCGGAAGCCCTGCACTTTGGACAGCATGCCGGGCTTGACTGTGATGCTGTGGTCGAGGTGATAAGTCAGGGGGCTGCGCAATCCTGGCAGATGGAAAATCGTGCGAAAACCATGTTACAAGGCCAGTATGATTTTGGCTTTGCTGTAGACTGGATGCGAAAAGATCTTGGGATTGCGCTGAATGAAGCAAGGCGCAATGGTTCAACGCTGGCGCTGACAGCGTTGGTAGATCAATTCTATGCAGATGTACAAAAGCAGGGCGGCGCCCGATGGGATACATCTTCGCTGTTGGCACGACTTAACAACAAGTAAAAAAAAGCAGCCATAAGGCTGCTTTTTTTCAGTTTTTACACAGTAATAATTTTACAACTATTGGTGGCTCCGACCGTTTCCATGTTATCGCCATAGGTCATGATTAATTGATCACCGGGTTGTACCAGGCCTTTTTCAATCAAACGTGCTTTAACATCGAGGGTCAATTTACCCGGCTGAGACAATTTAGAATCAAAATAGACCGGTTTTACGCCACGATATAATGCCATCACATTCAGCGTTTCACTGTGTCGCGATAAGCCATAAATAGGTAGTGATGTGGTAATACGCGACATCAGGCGTGCGGTGTCACCTGACTCTGTTAATGCAATAATGCCCTTAATACTGGGTAAGTGGTTTGCTGCATAAACCGCCGATAGCGCAGTTGTTTCACTGACCGTACTGAACATTTCGTCCAAGCGGTGCTTAGAGATTTTAACACTGGGATGAGTTTCAGCGCCTTCGCAAACCCGCGCCATGGCTTCTACCGTTTCAACCGGATACTCACCAGCCGCTGTTTCAGCCGAAAGCATTACCGCATCAGTCCCATCGAGTACCGCATTCGCCACGTCCATCACTTCGGCACGCGTTGGCATAGGGCTCTCAATCATTGATTCCATCATCTGCGTCGCCGTGATCACCACGCGATTAAGTTGCCGCGCGCGGGAAATTAATTTCTTTTGCACACCAACAAGTTCAGCGTCGCCAATTTCGACACCTAGATCGCCACGCGCAACCATGACTGCATCAGACGCCGCGATGATGTCATCCATTGCTTCATCACTGGCAACGGCCTCAGCGCGCTCTACTTTTGCACAAATTCTCGCATTGCAACCAGCTGCCTGCGCCAACTCTCTGGCGTAACGCAGATCCTCACCACTGCGGGGAAAAGACACAGCAAGATAATCGACACCAATTTTTGCTGCGGTTTGGATATCGCGCTTATCCTTATCGGTTAGTGCGGCGGCGGATAAGCCTCCACCTTGTCTGTTGATGCCTTTATTGTTGGATAATTTGCCACCTACGGTAACAACCGTATTGACCTTGTTACCTTCTACACTCTCAACCTGTAACTGGACACGCCCATCGTCGAGCAACAGAATATCGCCTGCACTGACGTCTTGTGGTAAGGCCTTATAATCGATGCCGACTGCTTGCTGGTTACCAGCATCACTCGCCATGTCCGCATCCAATGTAAATTTGTCGCCAATAGCTAACTTTATTTTGCCTTCCTGAAATTTTGCCACGCGAATTTTAGGACCCTGGAGATCGCCAAGGATAGCAATGTATTTACCTAACTCTTCGGCAACTTTTCTGACACGTTGTGCCCGCTCAATATGGTCATCAGCAGTGCCGTGGGAAAAATTCATGCGAACCACGTTGGTCCCTGCCTTGAGGATTGCCCGAATTTGCTCTTCGGTATCAGTAGAAGGGCCCAGTGTAGCGACTATTTTTGTTCTGCGGTGCATCATAGTGTGACGTAACCTTAGGTTAGGAGTGAA
>CAXQZJ010000057.1:0-9073 GCA_964228145.1 Alteromonadaceae bacterium
ACTCCAAATAGGACGAGAAACCCTGATCGGCACTTTATCGGCAATTTCACCTGAGGTGACGGATCGCGAAGTTACAACCCGGGTCAGGTTTCCTCAGCACGCACTCAAACAAATTCGTCAAAACCAATTGGTAACCGCACGCATCCTACTGGAAAACCGCACCAACGTAATTAAGGTTCGTCGCGGCAGCTTCCTACAATCGGGTGGTTACGTGGCTTACAAAGTGGTGGATGATATTGCCACCCGTGTCGACATTCAGGTCGGCGCCACCAGCATGCGCGAAGTGGAAGTCGTTAGTGGCCTTACGCCAGGCGATCAAATCATCGTATCCAGCTACCAGAATTTTGATCAAGCACCCGCAATCTATCTGCGTTAATAAGGACAACAACAATGTTAACTATGAACAACATCAGTAAGGTATATCAAACGGAAATGGTACAAACCCATGCCCTGAGAGATTTTAATCTCAGTGTCAACGAAGGCGAGTTTATCGCGGTAACCGGGCCTTCTGGTTCAGGAAAAACCACTTTTTTGAACATTGCCGGAATGCTTGAACCCTTTTCTGCTGGTCAGTACACCTTGGATGACACCGACATCGGCAAGCTCAGTGATAACCAACGCGCTGATCTGCGAAACCAAAAAATCGGTTTCATTTTTCAAGGTTTTAATCTGATCCCCGACCTCAACCTGTACGAAAATGTAGAAGTGCCGCTGCGTTATCGGGGCATTAAAGCAGCAGAGCGCAAACGCCGCATCGATGCTTGCCTCGAGCAAGTTGGCTTAGGCAGCCGCGCTAAGCACCTACCTCAGCAATTGTCCGGTGGACAGCAACAGCGGGTTGCCATAGCCAGAGCCCTGGCCGGAGAGCCGCGTTTCTTATTGGCAGATGAACCGACCGGTAATCTTGACAGTCTGATGGCACGACAAGTGATGGAGCTCCTTGAGCAAATAAATCGCGATGGCGCCACCATCATAATGGTGACTCACGATCCCGAGTTAGCTCGAAGAGCACCGCGCAACATTCAGATCGTCGATGGTCAGGTCGCCGACATGACGCTGTATCAAGGTGTACCAACACAACAAGTGGCAGGAGCTTGATATGTTTGTACATTATCTCGATCTGGGGTGGCGAAGCTTGCGCCGAACCCCGTTAGTCAGTTTATTAATGGTGCTGGCAATTGCCACCGGTATTGGCATCACCATGACAAGCCTTTCGGTTTACCACATGATGTCGATGGATCCGATTCCACACAAATCAACGCAACTCTATCACCCACAATTACAAACCATGGACGATGGAGAGGAAAGCTGGTCAGAAGATAACCTCCCCTATCAACTTACCTATCAAGATGCGAAAAACCTTGCCGAAAGCGAATTCCCGGTCAATAAAGCGGCCATGATGCGCAGCGGGTTTACCCTACATTTGCCCGACTCCGAGGTGCGCCCGACTATCGAGAACACCCGGATTACACACCGACCTTTTTTCGCCTTGTTTGACGTCCCCTTTGTGTATGGCGGCCCTTGGACTCAGGAACAGGCGGAGGCTGGAAATGCCGTGGTGGTGATTAGCAGTACCATCAATGAGCGATTATTTGGTGGAGCAGACTCCGTCGGCAAGCAAGTTTACTTAGACGAAACCTTGTTCACCATCGTCGGAGTGACTGCGCCCTGGCAAACCCATATGAAATTTTATGATGTGAATAATGGTGCATTTAACAACCATGAAAACATCTATATCCCTTTTGAACTTATCGAACCGATGAGCATTGATACCTGGGGTAATACTAACGGCTGGAAATTTGAAAACATCCGATCGTTCAAAGACAAATTGGCATCGGAAGTGTTTTGGTTTCAGTTTTGGGTGGAATTACCCGATCAACAGGCAAAACAGCGCTATGAAGAATTTTTGATGGCCTATATGGCCGAGCAGCGAGAGTTAGGCCGCTACAATCGGGAACAGTTGCAATTTGGATTACGGGACGTCAATAGTTGGCTCGACTACCGCAACGTCGTGTCCGAAGACAATCAAATTTTGGTAGCGTTAAGCTTTATGTTTTTGGCCGTCTGCTTGGCTAACATCATAGGTTTATTGCTCGCCAAGTTTATGCGCCGCGCACCAGAGGTAGGGGTTCGCCGGGCCTTAGGTGCCAGCAAGCGCCAGGTATTCTTGCAACATATAGTGGAAGTGTCACTGCTGGGACTGGCCGGCGGAATCATCGGAATAGGTATTACTCACATGGGACTTTGGGGAGTGCGAATCAGTCAGGAGTACTACACGCCACTGGCCACCATGGACTTGAGTATGTTGTTGGCCGCGCCTGTCATTGCGATATCCGCCTGTATTCTGGCAGGGCTGTATCCTGCCTGGCTGGTCTGTCGCACCACACCCGCAACTCACCTGAAAACCCAATAGGAGTCCGCAATGTTAGAAATTAAGCCTATCTTTAATGCGTTGCGTCGTTCTAAGGTTGGCGCGATTTTATTACTGATCCAGATTGCCATTACCACCGCGATAGTCAGTAATGCTGCGTTTATAATCCAGGACAGGTTAACCTTCCTTCAACAGGAAACCGGTTATCCTGAAGAGGATATCTTCACCTTATCAGTGATGACGTTTGGTAAAGACAGGGATTTATCCCAGCAATTCGAGCAGGACGAACAAATGATCCGTAACCTGCCGGGCGTCGTCGATGCCGCACTAACTAACGCGGTTCCTCTTAGCGGATCAGGCAGTGCCAGCGGCATGCGTCTGACTCCTTCCTCAGAGCAAACTGACAGAAACATTCGCTCTGCCTACCTGCAAGGTGATGACCATCTGATTAACACACTTGGCTTGCAGATTGACGAAGGACGCGGCTTTCGGGCTGACGAAGTGATTGTTAGTCAGGACAGAAGTCAAATCTCAAATGTGGCAGTGGTGACACGGACCTTTCTCGAGGAAGCTTTCCCCGACGGGGACGGCCTGGGTAATACGATATACTGGGGTGGTGCACCAATGAAGATCGTTGGTGTTATCAACCAGGCAAAGGGTCCCTGGCTACATGATAGTCGACCTGATAATCTGGTCTTCATGCCAACCGTGCGAGCCGCAAACTATCAACACATTGTGGTCAGGACCGAACCGGGTCAACGGGCCAGCGTAATGCGAAGCATTGAAGATCAGATGCTGACGGCTTATGACAAACGTGTGATCAATTATGTGGTTGGCTTGGATGAGCACAAGCGTCAATACAATGCGTCAGATACCTTGATGATGCGTATGCTAATGGTGCTGATTGTTGTGCTGATTGCGGTCACCGCGTTAGGTATTTTTGGTCTAACTCTGTTCAATATCAGTAAGCGCACAAGGCAAATTGGTACTCGCCGAGCACTAGGCGCACGAAAATCCGATATCGTGCGTTATTTTATGGTAGAAAATAGCATGATTTGTATCGGTGGCCTGGTAATTGGCTGCGCGGGCGCGGTATTTATGGGGCAACAATTACTCACCCATTTTTCTTTACCCGCACTCAACCCCTGGTACGTGGTGATGACCGCTTTGGCGGTATTTGCCATTACACTGTGTGCAGTTATTTTGCCTGCACGACGGGCCGCTAATATTTCACCGAGTGTCGCCACACGTAGTATTTAATACTGATTGATGGTCTGGCGCCAAGCGGCGTCAGACATAAGATAACTATAAAGAATATGGATAAAATTTTACTGGTCGACGATAATCCAGGTGTGTTGGAAGCCTTGTCGCTGTTACTGGAGATTCACGGCTACGCAGTAGTAACAGCCAGTAACCCGGCTGAGGCGCGCCAAATCGTCAATTATCAGGACATCGCTTTAGTGATTCAGGATATGAACTTTAGCGCTGATACCACTTCGGGTGAAGAAGGCATTGCCTTATTCCACACCCTTCGCGCACTCAATCCACTCCTGCCGGTAATTTTGATCACGGCCTGGACAGAATTGGAGCAAGCCATCGAACTGGTCAAAGCAGGTGCAGCTGACTATATCGCTAAACCTTGGGATGACAGCAAATTACTGACCACTATTGCCAACCTCATCCAGTTAGGGAAGGCCCAACAGCAGAGTGTCCGTCTTTCACGCCAGCAAGCTGCCTATCAGGACGGTCATCAGGCAGCAGAACAAGTTGGACTCGTCTACCAAAGTGTTGCCATGCAAAAATTAGTTGATATGGCGGTTCAGGTTGCTCAATCCGATATCAGCGTGTTGATTACCGGACCCAACGGCAGTGGCAAAGAGAAAATCGCACAACTTATTCAAAGCTGCTCAGCTATCGCAGACGCGCCCTTTATAAGTGTTAATGCAGGTGCGTTACCGGCTGACCTGCTAGAAGCTGAGCTGTTTGGCGCAGAAGCGGGTGCTTACACCGGTGCCAATAAAGCCCGAGTGGGTCGCTTTGAAGCCGCTGATGGCGGCACCTTGTTTTTGGATGAAATTGGTAATTTGCCGCTATCGGGTCAAATGAAACTACTCAGAGTGCTGCAAACCGGTGAGTTTGAACGACTAGGTTCAGTCCACACCCGTAAAGTCAACGTCAGAGTCATATCCGCCACCAATGCAGATTTGGCTCAACTGATTCAACAGGGCCTTTTTCGCGAAGATCTGTTCTATCGCCTCAACGCCATCGAGTTGCGTTTATTACCTTTATCCCAACGAACTGATGACATTGTTGCGCTGGTGCAACACTTCTTACCCGGCAGAACGCTCAGTTTGGACGTCCAGCAGTTTTTACGCGATTATCCATGGCCAGGAAACGTAAGAGAACTGGAAAATGCCTGTCGGCGGGTGTCGGTATTTAATCCTCAAGGAGATATTCACAGCGATGACTTTGGCCTTCATCATCCGTCATCCAATGAAACGCCGGCGCCTGCGTCAGTATCTCCCGCGCTCGGTGCCCGTCAGTTGCAAGATGCCATGGATAAGCATCAGGGTGTAATAGCCCAAGTGGCACGAGAGCTTGGGCTAAGCCGCCAATCCTTGTATCGGCGATTGAAAAAGTTTGGAATTGAGCACTGATGGCACGTTTGGGACCCTTTTCGGTCGCTTATTTGGCGCTTTTCAACGGGCTACTGCTCGCGTTTGCGCCGTTATTTTGGTTAGTTGCCTGGCCATTTAGCTACAAACTTAGCCTGTTTATTGTCACGCTGCTGCTTGCTTGGTGGCTTCTTCGTAAAGGCTTGTCGCCTCTGACTAATGCCATCGAAGCCCTCAAAATAGGGTTATTAAACTTCAAAGACGGAGAGTTTTCCAACACCTTATCCTATGAGCAGGGGCAACCCTTTTCCGATCTTTGCGCGCTGTACAATCAGTCAGCCCATCGTCTCGGCCAGGAAAAACGCTGGATCTATCAGCGTGAGTTAATGCTCGACAAGGTTTTGCACAGTGCCCCACAAGTGCTATTGCTGGTCAACGACCGTCAACAAATTGTTTTCAGCAATTATGCTGCTCGCGACCTGTTTGAGCTTGGTCATCAACTCGAGGGACAGTCGTTGGTTGAACTGTTAGACAGTGCGCCTGAGGGACTCCGTCAAGCGTTGCATCAAGACCAGGAAGGTTTATTTACCTTGCTACCAGCAAATCAGGAGCGACAAACCTGGCACTTGGCCAAAGGTCAGTTTGTCCTAAATAATCAGTTTCATACCCTGTATATCTTAAAACAAATGACCCGCGAACTTAGTCGCCAGGAAGTCGCCGTATGGAAAAAAGTCATTCGCATTATCAGCCATGAATTAAACAACTCCATTGGCCCGATTTCATCCATGCTGCACAGCGGTCAAATCCTCAGCAATAACGTTGACGAGCCACGTTTAGCCCGCGTATTTGCGACCATCGCTGAGCGCATTGCGCACTTGACCGAATTTGTTCAGGGGTACGGCAAGTTTGCAAAACTGCCCGAACCTAAGCCAACAAAAATCAATGTCGTCGCCTTTATTCAACAACTTCAGCAGCAGTGGCAGTTTGACTATCAGCAACAGGGTGACGGCGCCCTTGTTGCCGATCAGGTCCAGTTGGAACAACTGATGATTAACTTGTTAAAGAATGCGCATGAGTCAGACTCTGACCCCAATGACATACAGGTTAAACTTCACTTGCATAAAAATTTCAGCAGCATAGAAGTCTGTGACGGCGGAAAAGGTATGACAGAGCAGGTACTGTCTCAGGCACTGATCCCATTTTACTCGACCAAAACCAGTGGCAGCGGCTTGGGTTTGGCGTTATGCCGGGAAATTGCCGAGGCTCACCATGGGCATATTGCGTTGCAAAACCGCCCCACCAACGGGCTGATTGTCAGGGTTTGGTTACCGGTTCCAACCCAGTAAAGCCACACTAATATGGCTCTGCCACCATCGCCTGAAGCGGGCAGCCTATTTCAGGGTTAGCGCCCACAGCGGTCTGAGCGCGACCAGAGTGTAGAACATCATAGCAGGACCATATTTGCCCTTTTTCCACAAAAAGCGCGCCTGGCCTCGTAAGAATTTACCGGCTAAAAAGGCATTAGCCAGCGCAACGGACTCTTGCTCGTTTATTTGCAACAACTCTTCTTTATGACTGCCACCTAAAAAGGTGCGTGACCGATTTTGCGCAACCCATTGTTTAGCAATCGCCTCCGCTCTGGCGTGTAACGCATCGTCAGCAACTACTTCTTGAATCAAGCCGATTTCAGCGGCTTGCTCAGCATTGGGCTTCCAGCCCTCTTTACCTAACATGCGTTGCGCATTTTGCTCGCCAATCAATCGTGCCAGATGAACACTTGAACAACCTTCCGGCGGCACGCCCAGAGCAGAAAACGGCAGCAAGAAAGTCGCGCTTTGTGCGGCTATCATGCCGTCACACAAGGTAGCGGAGGTGACACTTGCACCGATTGCCGGGCCATTAAATGCCACCAAAATCGGCTTCGGACACAGCAGAAACATCTCAAACAATTGTTGGTTCATTTGTTTAATCATGTCCCGCAGCTTTCTGGGATGCATCAGCTTAATGGTGCTGGATAAGTTAACCCCGGCAGAGTAGTAACTCCCCTCCCCCGTTAGCACAATCACCCGCACGTCATCCTTGCTTTCTGCCAGTTGAATAGCCTGTTTAATGGCCATCATCATGTCTAATGTCCAGCCATTAAGCTTTTTCGGTTTGTTCATACACAGTGTCAGCACCCCCTCGTTAATACGGGATGTGAGGTGTTCGGCTTCGCTACTTGATAGGTTTAGGTCATTGCTCATGGGAAAAGGGTTGTGACTAATTAGGATTGCTTACGTTAAGGGATATTCACAACAGGTACAACCACTTCATTTCAGCGCAAAGACAGAGCGCCTAGAAAAGCGACGCGTTTCCACTGTCAGGCGTTGCCGCGCATTTTCGCCTGCGGCCAATACGGACGTTTAGTGCACTTAACTTGAGTGCAATTGGCTGAGCATGAAGTCATAAAGGTAGGTTGTTATTTATTCTACCTTGTAACATTACCATTAGAGCGAGTTTAGGCTTTACTCCGCTGAGTGCATTCATACAATAGCGCGATTAATTTTTGGCGCTTACCTTATGCTTGATACCATCCTGATCCTTCTCGCTGCCCTCGCCCTATTAGGGGTGATATTTGAAGAGTATTTACATGTCGATAAAGCGAAAATCACTTTGTTTTTTGGCACCCTAGCCTGGATTTTACTGTTTATCTCATCAAGTAGTTCGGAGCAAACAGAGCGAATTCACCAGGGACTAATTCACAACATTACAGAAATCTCAACGCTGTGGTTGTTTCTAGTGGCGGCAATGACCTTTGTAGCCTACCTGAATCGTAAGGGGTTAATTGCCAATCTACTTAATCTGGTCATGCCATCGCAAATTTCATTGAAAAAGCTGATGTTCGTTACGGCACTATTCAGCTTTTGCTTTTCCTCTTTGGCAGACAATATCACTGCGACTTTGGTTTCCATTGCTATGGTTCTGTCACTCGGGTTGCCACTGAATCAAACATTACGATTTACTGTCTTAGTGGTGTTTTCGGTGAACTCAGGTGGGGTATCTCTGATCACCGGAGATGTAACAACCTTGATGATTTTTTTGCAGCAGAAAGTCAGCATCACGCAACTGTTTTGGTTATTGGCTCCGGCGTTACTTGCAGTTTTACTCTTGGCGGGCATGCTCAGCATCGGACTGAGTGGGGTGGTTAAAATTCGCAAAACACAACATGAAATAAACCCTATTGACTATGTCATAGCCAGCATATTTTTAGCCACCATTATACTCACACTGCTCCTGAATGTATTTTTCTCCATTCCTCCTATGCTGAGCTTTCTTGCAGGCATGGCAATCATGTTCCTCGTAGCCAACTCATTAGGTAGGGAAGACGATCAAGATCCCATCCTTAACTATATTCGTTATATTGAGTTCGACACCCTGCTTTTCTTCCTTGGCGTGCTTCTTCTGGTAGGGATGTTAGAACACATCGAGGCATTACATTCGTTACTGTACCTTTATGACATGTTCCCGCCTGATGTAGCCAATTACATTATGGGGGCATTATCGGCAGTGATAGATAACGTTCCTCTGACAGCAGCCTTGTTGAAGGCCAACATTGATATGACAGTGTCGGAGTGGATGCTATTAACTTATGCCGTCGGTGTAGGAGGCTCTTTGCTTGTTATCGGTTCAGCTGCAGGAATCGTAGCTATGAGTAAAGTCAAAGGACTGAATTTCGCCAATTACAGTAAGTACTTCTTGTTGCTTCTGATTGCTTATACCTTGGGATATCTACTGGTTTTCGGTATAACCAGGCACCTTATGCCAATAAGCTGATTTACGCAGTAAAGGGACCAATGGGCCTGATCCTAATCGGCGCTCAAATAGAGGTGGCCTCATTGAGGCAAGGGCAAGGATAGCCCGAGTAATGGCCGGAAATCACACACGCAGTGGGTGACGGCCGAGGGGACCTACGGTCTTTTCACTCTTTTTCATACCCCAGAAACAATAAAACCTGCCGAAGCAGGTTTTTAAGTCTTTCTGACCAAGAAAGAGTTGGTACCAGAGGCCGGACTTGAACCGGCACAGTGTTGCCACCGGCGGATTTTGA
>CAXQZJ010000058.1:0-28614 GCA_964228145.1 Alteromonadaceae bacterium
CCCACGCTGTTTGTGTCGGTACCCCGTTTATGGCAAAAGTTTCAATCAGGCGTTTTGGCAAAAATGCCTCAGCATAAATTAGATAAGCTGTTACGCATTCCGCTGTTAAACCGATATGTAAAACACAAAATTAAGAAAACCTTAGGCTTTCACAAAGCCAAGGTGTTTGCCTCTGGCTCGGCACCAATCGCACCTTCTTTGCTCGAATGGTACATGACACTAGACATCAATATTTCTCAGGGCTGGGGAATGACAGAGACCAACGCTGTTGGCACCACGCAAACGCCATTCAGAGCCGACAAAGCAGTCAGTATTGGTAAGTCACTGCCCAACGTAGATTTACGTATTGCAGAAGAACAAGAACTGCAAATTAAGTCTAACTGCGTCATGACCGGCTACTATAAACAGCCTGAGCTTAGCGACGAGGTCTTTACCCCTGACGGCTATTTTAAAACCGGCGACCAGGCGCGAATCGACGAGGATGGTTATGCGTACATCATAGGCCGGATTAAAGATATTTTTAAAACGGCTAAAGGCAAGTATGTTGCGCCAGCCCCGATTGAAGCCATCATGGCGCGCTCGACCTTAATTGAGCAGATTTGTGTGGTCGGTACAGAACTGTCTCAACCAGTCGCGGTCGTCACCCTGAGCGATTTAGCCCAGGGCCAAAGCCGGGATGATATTGCTACTCAGCTCAAGAGCTTGCTGGAAAGTACCAATAGTCAACTCGAAAAACATGAAAAGTTGGCCGGCATTAAAATTATGCCGGATGTATGGTCTACCGATAACGGCCTTATCACACCCACACTGAAAATTCGTCGTCATGCTATTGAAGAGTTTTATGCGCCTCAAATCAAACAACCTATGTCATCAAGCGTAGAATGGCATTGACAGCACAGGTGAATTGAATATTCTTGAGCGCACTTTTTCGTGCGCTCTGTCTTTTCAATGCAAACAAAATCACTCCAACAAAAATTTATCCAAATTCGTAGCAACAAAATATTTGAAATCTTCGTTGTTTCGGTAATCATCGCCTCAGCCTTATTAGTCGGTGCCAAAACCTATGAAATGCCAGCGGCGTTACAAACCGCCACGCTGTTTATGGACTGGTTTATCAGCGCATTTTTCCTGGCCGAAATCACCATTCGTTTTCTAGCCGAAGAACGAAAAGTTAACTTTTTTAAGAGTTTCTGGAATATTTTTGATTCATTGATCGTGCTGGTCAGTATGATACCTGCCGACGATACTGACTTGGCGCTCATCGCGCGACTTGTCAGGGTATTTAGGGTGTTACGGATGATTTCCATCATCCCCGAGTTACGTATCTTGCTGGTATCCTTGTTTAAAGCCATGCCACAACTCAGCTACGTCATGCTATTGATGTTTATAATCTTTTATATTTATGCAGCCATCGGGGCAACGTTATTCGAAGCAATCAACCCAGTATTATGGGGGGATATTTCAATCGCATTGTTGACGTTGTTCAGGGTCATGACGTTCGAAGATTGGACCGACGTCATGTACGAGACCATGGAAGTCTATCCCCTCAGCTGGTTGTTCTATCTGACGTTTATTTTCTTCACCGCGTTTGCATTTCTTAATATGGTCATCGGTATTGTGGTGAGCGTCCTGGAACGAGAAAACGCCAAAGAGCGACACGACCATGGCGAACCTGATTTAAAGGATATCTCTCAACAAATCAGTGCATTGCAACAACAGATCGCCGACTTGGCTATGCAACAAAAAACCGGTAAACCAACAGACAATTAACATATTTGTCAAGGCTGGGTCACGCAAAGCGACCCGATAAACCCGTCTTCACTGTGCGTTTTTTACCCTCCCAACGTATACTTTACACACAAGGTTTACAGGGAGGGTTTTTACTATGCACGATTTCAGTACCACGCGCGGCTGGTTAGTTCTGCTGTTATTCATGGTCTGGACGCCCTTTTCGGTACGCGCAAATGCTCCGGAAAAACAGCTAAGGTGTGCCACGACACACTATCCTCCCTTTACTATTTATCACCCGTCGACTCAGCAATTCAGTGGCTCTGATACGGATTTGTTACGTCAACTCGCTGCGGAAATGGGTTGGCACGTTTCCATTGACAACCTGCCTTGGTCACGGGTTAATTATGAAATTCACAGTGGCGAGCAGTATGACTGCTTCTTTTCACTGTCGTATAAGGCCGAGCGGGCCAAACATTTGGATTACACTGATGTTCCCATGCATACCACCCACTACGCGCTTATTAAAACCAAAGGTGGCAGACAGGCTAATCAGGTGATTGGTAGTCTGCGGGGCATCCCTCTATCCGACGAGCTCGCACAGAGACTGAATATTGATAAATTTACGATGCATTTTAGCACCAGTAATGAACAACTGCTGGAAATGCTAATGTTGAATCGAATTGATGGCTTTGTAACTAACAGTGAAGTAGGTAAATATTTGATTTCACAAGCTAAAGCTGAAGAATACCTGACAGTGGATGTGGCCAATGAACTTCCTGTGCCAACCTTTCTGACATTTCGCCGAGGACGTGTAGACACGCAAGCGGTGAACGCAGCGCTGCAACGATTACTCAGTGCAACGCCAATCGCAACCACAGGGGCTACTCAATAAAGTGTGTGCCCCAGCCATCGTAGTAAACCTGGTGTTTATCTGCGATGGTTAACAGCGTTTTGGTATCTTTATCTAACGCGTCGATATCCAGCTCACGATCCGCGACGGCGTCAAAACAGAAAACCGTACCACCGTCATCCAACACCAGCTCTTCTGCGTCACCGACCTCGAATCCTGCTTTGAATGCATCGACAGCCGCTTTTTCCAGGCGGTCAAAGTCAGTACATGAAAAATGAAACTCGATGCTGTAAGTGGCATCCGGGTTACTACCATCTTCTAACAACGCATGGCAGGTTTCTCGGTTAAACGTTAACCACTCTTCTAATTCATCCATTTTGCTACTCTCATCAAAACTAGATATCTAGTTTACCCTGCTTTTTCACGATCAGCGACTTCCTGATCCAGTTCCGCCAAGCGTTGTTGCATTAATTGTTGGAAATGTAAGGACCAGGCTTTGGTGCCTTTACTGTCATCCATTACAACGGGGTCGTACATTTGCACAATCACAGTACCGTTATCCCATCGATTCCACCGCACCTTTTTGTGCAGATTACTGGCACATATCATCACCACAGGTTCTTCAGTGAACTTCGCCAACCGGAATGCACCGGTTTTAAACGGTAAAAGACCTCGTCCATTGGAGCGGGTCCCTTCAGGGAAGACCCAAACGGATAGTTTACGTTCCCGAATTTTTCGCGCGGCAATCTTGAGCGTGTCACTGGCTTTTAATGTGTTCTTTCTATCAATCAGAATGTTACCGCTTAGATAAAATACCCATCCGAATAACGGGATCCAGGCCAAGCTCTTTTTCCCGATGGTGACTGTCCCCGGCTGTGCTGCCCCGCAAACGGTAAAAATATCGAATGTATTCTGATGGTTGCCGATATAAACAAAGGGACCACCCTGCTTGACTGACTCGGGTATGCGAATGTCTAATTTAAGACCGAGAATGCGTGATAACGTAGCGAATGATCTACCGCCAAAAGAAACATTATCGCGGTGAAAAGGTCTTACAACACAAACAAGCAGTACAACTATATTGACTAAGACAAAGGCCAGACAAAAAATCGGAATACGGAATAACGCTATCACTTTACGTCCTGATAGTTTCGAAAGGCGGGAGTATACCTATTTTTCGTGCCCAGCATGTCTGATCAGTGGTCTATCATGTAGTATCAATGGAAAAAAACACTGACACAGAGTAGAAATTAACATCATGATGCAAACGTTTCGTAACGATGACACCGACCAGGATGTGTTGTTTGACTTGCTTGAAGAAATCAATGAACTATATGAAGCCAGTGAGCAGACTCTGATTGCGTTAGATCATCAACCTGGTGACCAGGAGTTGCTGAGAGATTTGTTTCGCTCTGTTCACACCATCAAAGGCGATCTGGGCCTGGTGAATTTTAAACCGCTCCTCCCCTTGATGCAGCGGGTGGAAGATTTATTGGATTTCCTGCGCCGCAAAGAGGTGGTTTATACCCCCACCATGAGCGACTTGGTGCTACTAAGCCTCGACAGAGTAAAGTTGTTTGTTGAGAGTTGCGTGCATCAGGGTGGCGCGGAGTATGATGGTCAGTTGCTTGAGTTGGTCGAAAAGCAAATTCAGCGAATTTCGCCGCAAAATCCCGACCTGCATGAAAAGTTATTACAAGAAGCGGTATTGTTACTCAATCCGGCTTTGGACCGGCCCCCAGAGGATGACAATGCCACCCCCGTCACTGCACCAAAACAGACAACGGCACCGGTCGAATCACCCCAACCCCGCGTGTTCCTTCATGATCTGGGCTTTACTGATAGCCTGGATGCCAAGCAAGAAGCGGATTTACGCTTTTTCCGTGAGCTAATGGGGCCAGTTGAACAGCGCAGTGCGTATATGGAGGGGCGCTGTGATCGCATTGCGAAGCTGGTATTGTTTTTAAACCGTTTAGCCAAAAATCCTGTCGAGCCCTTGCAACTGGCGGTTGCCTGCTATGTCCATGATTTTGGTATGGCGTTTATGCCTTTATCCATTCTGCACAAGACAGAGAGCTTGTCGGAAGCTGAGTTTAATCTGCTGCGCTCCCATGTGTTCAAAAGCGCCAAGTTGCTTGAGCATCTCAGTGAATACAATGAAGCCCGAAAAATCGTTATGCAGAATCATGAGCGCACCGATGGCAGTGGATACCCCATGGGGCTCAAAGGGAAAGACATTTGTGAAGGTGCTAAATTACTGTCGATCGTTGATACTTTTGACGCTCTCACTCACCCGCGCAATTACGATGCCGCAAGGCCTATATCAAAGAAAAAAGCCGTGATTGAAATGAACCGTGTTGCCGAAGGTCAATTTGACAGCGCCTGGATGAAGATATTTAACGCTGCAATGCAAAAGCTGCTCAATCGCTAACCGCCCAACATAGCGAGTTCCGTGGTGGCACCGGTGTTACCCTGGTGCAACCAATGCTGTTTAGCTTTTTGACCCACTAATTGCTGTAGTTTTTGCTGCAGCTCATTGGTTCTTCCGTCCAACCAGGGGCGAATATCAAATCCTTGTTCAGCAAATAAACATAAATGAAGACGACCCTCCGAAGACACTCTCAAGCGATTGCAACTATCACAAAAAGTCGGAGCATAGGGCGTGATGAAGCCCAGCTTGCCGGCAAACTCGGGATGATGATATTCACGCGCTGGACCACTCAGGGAGTCACCAGACAGTAATTGCCAACCCTGCTCGATTATCTGCTGCTCAAAGCCTTGTGCGCTGATGTGTTGCTGCTCAAAAAAATGCGTATTATTGCCGGTTTCCATCAGTTCGATAAAACGCAGTGTCACCGGCATTTGACGCACGACAGACAGCGAGTTTTGTAACGCCTCGCTATGGTATTGACGCATAAGTACGGCATTAAGTTTGACCTTTAATCCCACTTCGTGAGCGGCATAGACACCGGCTAAAATCTGCTCGAGGCGTGCGCTGCCCGTGATTTGCTCAAAAAGCCGGGGGTCAAAACTATCAATACTGATATTTACACTGTCCAGTCCGGCTTGACGCCATAAATGAGCGCGCTTTTGCAATTGCAAGCCATTGGTTGTCAGGGCACAGTGAGTAATTCCCGGGACGTGCTTGATGCGAGTGATCACCTCGGTAAGATCACGCCGTAAGCTCGGCTCCCCCCCCGTGATCCTCACTTTACGCGTCCCTAAGCCGGAAAAGCCCCTTACCAATTGGGTGATTTCCTCAACACTAAGATAATGTTTACGCTGTGAGCCATCATAGCCGTTGGGTAAGCAATATTCACAGCGCATATTGCACCTATCTGTCACAGACAGGCGCAAGTACTCGAATCGGCGTCCGAACTGATCTTGCAACCCCGTTAGCTGCGACATTCTATGTCTCCTTTTTACCTTGTGGTCTTTATACGCCGTCCTGATAAAGACAGACTTGCCAGGCTGAATATTTCAGTTCTGTTCACAGCATATCACTTTATACTGGACTTGAATCGACATCAGCCGCTACGATTTGGCATCACCTAACTTTACTGTGTTTTCCGTGCTCTCCATTCGACAATACACCCGGCAAACAGCCCGACATCGCCACGACCACGGCCAAATCGTGATCCCTGTCCGTGGTCAAATTCAGATCGAGATGAATAATTTTAGCGGTAAGGTCAATGTGTCTCAGGGAATCGTTATCTCGCCGATGCAATGGCATGCCTTCAGCGCCAATAGCGATGCGACCTTTTTAGTTGCAGATCTCAATTTACCCGAAAATTTACTGGCATTGCCTACGCCCGTCTTTCTACTGACACCCAGCTTGCAACAGTACATCACATTTGCCGAGGTGCAATTGCTCTGCAGTCCCAGTGAGCAAGTCTTTCATGCCAGTGAATCGCTGTTCGTTGCTTTGCTCCAAGAGCAAAATCCATGCTCGCCTCGTGATAAGCGTATCCAACAGGCAATTCACCAAATACATCAACAGTTCAATCAACCCGTCTCCATTGAAAAATTGGCGGCTGTGGCCTGTTTGGCCCCAACACAGTTTAAAAAAGTGTTTAAAGCACAGACGGGTTCCACCCCGGGGCAATATCTTCAGCAAGTGAGAATGCAAGCGGCGAAGCAGTTGCTGCGTCACAGTGACACACCGATAACTGATATTGCCGAGCAATGTGGATACCAAGACAGCACTGCGTTTAGCCGCCGTTTTCGCCAACATTTTGGGGTTACCCCTCGCTCATTCCGATAATAAGACGATCTGCAAAGTTCGTCCGAAAGGTCACAAGCAGTGTCCTTTCTGCAAGGTATTTCATTAACCTCAAGGCTAAAATGCAGAGAAACAATTACGACGAATGGCTCGCATGCTCTATACAATCAGCGGTACAGGTGCAGTAGTATTGTGGGGGTTACTGGCGCTACTAAGTGTCCGAACACAAAGCTTTGGCGCTTTTCAATTATTAACGGTTTGTTTTAGCTGGGCCTTTTTGATCATGTTACTCAGTCGCTGGCTGCGCAAACAACCAATACTCAAGCCACCGCGTATGCCAATTAAAAGTTGGCTTACGCATTTCACCGGTTTGTTTGGCTTTCACCTGTGCTACTTTTTCGCGATTCGCTTTGCGCCTGCCATTGAGGTGAGCTTAATTGCGTATTTGTGGCCGCTACTGCTCGGGGTTTTTGTGGCACAACCCGGTGCAAGAATCAGTGCGTGCGTCGCGGGCCTGATTGGGTTTTGTGGGTCTGCCTATCTGATTAGTAACGATAACGGTATGAGTATTCGCGGCGAGTATATCGTTGGGTATGGCTTAGCGTTAGCCTGTGCTTTCATCTGGTCCGGCTATTCCTGGATGTTGACCCGCCTCAACGGCGGCAGCGATGACATAGGATGGGCAGCATTATTGGTTGCCATTGCTGCTTATCTTGCACATCTGATACTTGAGCCGAATGTATGGGACTTTACGCTCTCTGAGTGGTTATTTGCCATGTTACTGGGGCTGGGCCCTGTCGGCGGCGCATTCTTTATGTGGGACGCAGGAATGAAGCGAGGTAATCGATCTTTACTTGCAGCCCTAAGTTTTACCACACCTGTAATATCCACATTAGCGCTGTTTTTTGCAGGCTTAACCGCGCTAAATCATGCCGTTGTTGTCGCCCTCGTCCTGATTATCAGCGCCGCGCTTCTGTCACAACGCCGGCCACCTGCAAACTACTGACCGCACTGACATTCAGTGATTCCCTCTTGCTGACAACCGGCAATGTTTTCCAACAAGCCTTCGGTATAGGTTTGGTAGGCGCCAACTTTATGGGCAATAAATACCTCGAGCGCTGATTCTGCGAGTGCTCTGGCTTCAGGTAAATAGTCCGGGTTACTGGCAAGAATGGCCAGGTTACAGGTCAGTTCTGACTTGTTTAACTGCACCTCCGCCCAGTTCACGATAAAGCGCTGTGGCGTATAGATTTGCTGCGCCTGTTCGAAGTGATCTAACGCCTTTTTCAGAAGTTCAGGCGAGACCAGAATATCCGCCAATATGGCGTAACTGACGGCTAAATTATTCAGGATCATCGCCGCTATTTTGGGATGAAGACTGGGATCGACCATGCGTCGAGCAGATTGACAGTCGTCTAGCGCACTTTGCAAGTAGGTTGGATCGTTTTCGATGCGACCAAGGCTGTATTTCATCACGCATACATTTTGTAAGCGCTGCGCATGATCCAGAGGGGCTTTTTGCCCATCACTCACCAGCAAACTTTGCGCTCCTAAGGCCAATGCCTGCTTTAAATAATCAGCCCCACGGATGGGCTCGACTTGAGATAAACGCACGAAAACAGCAGCATAATTCTGGTAGAAGGTGGCTTTTTCCGCGTCTGTAGCATACTGATCAAAGGTTGTCCGCACACTCTCAAGCTGTTCACGAGCCTGAGTTAACCGTGTAACACGCTGATGATTATCTCGCGAGTACAATTGCAAACGAATATTGAGCACTGCCATATTCGAGGTTAAGTTAGCCCATGGCATTCTTTGTAGTTCAGGATCGATGAGCTCACGGGCCTTAACACACGCTTCCAGGGCTTGCTGATATTGATTAAGCGAGTTTTCTATATCGCCCAGCAAACGCCGTTGATAGCACAACTGTGTGAGCGTTAACTGATACAGTTTAGGATCACTTTGGCGGGAGATTCTGGCGATAAGCTGACTGTCACTGATGACAGCCTCTTTCAGCCACAGCCCTGCATAGTTGTATTGGCTTAGCAATGACTGCAATAGCGCGCTGGCGGCGGCATCCGTGGGAGCCATCAGACTTAACACGGTAGACTGAAACTCCCCCTGGAAAACACTGTCATCGTTCAACCCTATATTCATGACAAAATCGTTTTCCGTGACCTGAACTGGTCGTCCCAGAAAGGTAAATCGACGCTGCTGGTATTGACCGACTCCCGATGTAAAACGCAAGGAAACGCGATCACCGTAACGCTCGCCCCAGACCAGTAAGTCAGCGGAATAGTCTCTTAACTGCTGTTGTGCAGCCTGATGAGCTTGAATGATCTGCTGCTCAAACGAAATCGCTGCGTCGAATTGTTTGGAAAAACAACCTGTAAATACCTGCAGTTGCTGTTGCAGACGTTTATCCTCGGATAGTACCGAAGCTAAACGTTGTTGGACCTGATTGCCTTCGTCCCCTGCAAAACGTCCAATCACCACCCTGAAGGTCTGCCCGGAACTAACAGCAGGTTGCATTGAAGCGGATTGATAGCAAGCTTGTTGTTGAGACTCAGTACGATACTGCCAATAGCCAATAACGACAATAATCAACAGCGCCAGCACGACTGCTAACCAGCGCCAGTCCGGGCTGCGCTGCTTTAACTGCGTGACAGGCATATCTGTTTTTTGTCCACTGGCATACAACTGATAAGCCGGTACCGACAATACCGCAGCCACACGCTCAACAGTTTGTGGGTCCACTGCCTGACCACGAAACATCCTGTTGACTAAATCTTTTGGCACCGAATCAGTTTTCTCAGCGTCGGCTATTGCCTCAGCCAGCGCTATTTGGGTTTTTTTGGGTAAATCACTGGCTGCCAGCGCGGCATCCAACTTAGTTCTATCACACTTAACACCGCGTGTTTTCCTTGTGCTCACAATCATCCCACCGTTTGGCGTCTGTTCTTGAAAATGTGACTTTCTTGCGTTTTTTACAGATTAGCACGGACAACAGCGGATTATTATCGATGTCTAATTTTTCGCCACATGGCTCACTGAGTGCAGCGATTATGGCGGAGTCAACTGAAATGCAGACAGCAGAAAATAACCAGATAGTCTTGAGTCACAGAGAACTGCAAATTCTAGAATTGCTAGCTCAGGGGCGTAATCAACAACAAGTCGCGGCGATGATTTATGTTTCGCCGCACACGGTAAATTTCCATGTCAGGAATATTTTGCATAAGCTTACCGCCAGAAATATCACCGCAGCGGTTGCTTATGCAATAGTGTTAAAGCTCATCAAGGTAGCGACACCGGCGCTGTCTCGCTCGCGCAAAGCGGATATTAATATTCCCAGCCTTGCTCGCCCAGCATCAGGGTAAAGTAGTCGTCTCTGAGTTCACCCGCGGCCAATTTTTCTATGCGTAAATAAATCAGGTCGGTGGAAAATTCCTTTGATTCATAAAAGCGTGGCTCCAGCGCCCAATCTGGCAGTTCGATCGTCCAGGTATACTCACCGTTCACATAAGTGCGACCACGCTCTTCATAAGGTTCAGAAATGTTTTGTAAATCGACCAACTTGGCCTTACCCATGCACAGGCCGCCCGGTATGTGATAATACTCTTTGCCCATCTCGGTTAAATTGAACACATGTGCCTTGATCGGCCGCCCAATACGTTCGCCAACCGTTTTTTCTTCATGACTTATCAGTCCAATGTCAGTCAGCAACTTGAGACGATTTTGGTGCCCACTGAATTTAAGGCTGTGCTCATTAGCGAATTGAATTGGAAATTCATAGCTGAAAAAACAATGGGGAAAGTCTTCGCGTTCGCTGAAATATTGCTCTATAGCAGCGCGATAATTGGATTCAGACGCTGAGGTAGGGTCTGCGCAACCACTTAGTACCAGTTGTGTACTCGCTACCAGCGTTAGCAAGGAAAGTTTCACTGACATGATAGGGTCCTCCGTTGGTGATCATGACCTCTCCATGGTATTCCCCTACGGCACCGCGACAACTACCTAAAAACGTAGTTTTGCATCCATGATTAAAACAAGCTGAACGAAGGTAGCGCCGCGCACTGGACTAAAGCACGAGACTCCACTCATAACGAGGTGGAATTCAGTAACGAAAAAGCCCCGCAAGTGCTGGCAGGGCTTTCGGAATAATGGTGCCCAGAGGCGGAG
Source organism: Alteromonadaceae bacterium (assembly GCA_964228145.1). GTDB lineage: Bacteria > Pseudomonadota > Gammaproteobacteria > Enterobacterales > Alteromonadaceae > Pseudobowmanella. The sequence continues at coordinate 10,980 of CAXQZJ010000058.1, forward strand.
CAAAAACGCCGGGAGCGTTTATCAACAGCCGCAGGCTGGCCCGCAGGGGAAAATACAGGGATGTATTTTATCATCGAACATAGCGCAGCTATTGTAAGAGTGTCTGGAACCATAAAAACAAAAAGCCCGGACATTTAATCCGGGCTTTTTGTTTTTAATTAATGGTGCCCAGAGGCGGAATCGAACCACCGACACTGGGATTTTCAATCCCCTGCTCTACCGACTGAGCTATCTGGGCATGCTTGGGTTGTTGGCTTGCGCCTCACCTCGCTGTGGGTGCGTATTAAACGGATTTCCGCGCTGCAAGTCAACCAGTTTTTTGCAGTTTTTTGTCAACTGCTCAGTGTTTGGACAAACTGGCGACAAAACAACCGCTTCTCAGCTCTCTGGCGGCGTATAACCTTCGATTTCGACATCTTTGCCATCAAACAGATAGGCTTCCATCTCTTTTTCCAGTAACTGCCGGTGTTCGGTGTTCATCATGTTGAGCTTTTGTTCATTGATCAGCATGGTTTGCTTCTTTTGCCATTCTGACCATGCTTCTTTACTGATGTTGTCGAAAATACGTTTACCGAGTTCTCCGGGATAGAGTTGAAAATCGAGGCCCGGGGCGTCTTTCTGCAGGTACTGACAAAATACCGTTCTACTCATGATATTTTCCTTACTTAATTAGTTTCAGCCAATTGTTTTAACAACAGGGCGGTTGGCGCCGCCAGTCCGACTTCGGATGGGTTTTGTAAATCATACCAGAGGCTGGCAGATTCCTGCACACATTGCGGACTAAAGGGGGCATTTATTTCCAGTAGCAAGGGTTGTATCTCCAAATGAAAATGACTGAAGGTATGCCGAAACGACGATAACCAAAATTGTTTTGCCTCTTGCCACGGCTGTTTTTCGAGCCAGTCTGGCAGTTGCTCTACTGAGTCTAATTGTGAAAAACCCCATAATCCTCCCCATAAACCGGAGGGAGGCCGCTGATGAATCAAAACCTGATCTTGATAGCGAGGAATCAGCATAATCGTGTGTTTGACTGGTAAGGTCTTTTTCGGTTTTTTGCCCGGAAAGTCGGCTTGACGGCCCTGAGACAACGCCTGACACCCAGCGCTTAATGGGCAAACCTGACAGTCAGTTTTAGTGCGGGTGCACACAGTGGCACCCAAATCCATCATAGCCTGAGTGTAATCGCCAAAACGCTCACTAGGCGTATGTTCCTCTGCAACCTGCCACAACTGGTTTTCGACCGCTTTTGTCCCGGGCCAACCTGCTATAGCATGATACCGCGCCAACACGCGCTTTACGTTACCATCCAGAATTGGCTGGCGTAACTGCATGGCAATGGACAGTATTGCCCCTGCAGTTGATCGCCCGATGCCCGGCAAAGCCATCATTGCTTCTAAATCGGCAGGGAACTCGCCTTGTCGCTGCGCTGACACTATTTGCGCAGCTTTGTGCAGGTTTCGGGCCCGGGCGTAATACCCTAACCCTGTCCAATGATGCAGGACCTCATCAAGGGGAGCCTTCGCCAATGCATGTACATCTGGAAAGCGCTGCATAAAACGCTCGTAATAAGGGATCACGGTTGCAACCTGTGTCTGCTGCAACATGATTTCAGATATCCAAACCCGATAAGCCGTTTTATTACTCTGCCAAGGCAACGTCTTGCGACCGTGCACGTCAAACCAACTCAAAACACGTGCTGAAAAACTATCCACAATGAAAAACCTGAAAATTCAATTTATTAAGTCTATGATAACCCCTCATGAATCGGCCTCCAACGGCTGACGCTAATTGAATTGTTCGACTGACAGGGATCACAGTGTTCATTACTCTTTGTGTGTTAAGTTGTTTAATGTTGCTAACCACTCTTGCCCCTCATTTGCCGGGTAAACACTGGCTAATACGTGTTTGGGAATTTCCGCGATTACAGCAACTGGTTATCATGGTGGTACAGATTGCCGGCTGGATATGGAGTTGGCCACACCATACAACAGCGCTTGGTTTTTGCATTGCACTGAGTCTCGCCTGCCTTTACCAGCTAATGTGGGTACTGCCATACACCCCCCTATGGCGTAGCCAGGTGAAACAGGTTGTTTCGTCGCAGGACCAAGATACCTTGAGTATTCTCACCAGCAATGTATATACACCCAACGACAACATCGCTGCGCTGATTAAGCTAATCGAAGATCTTAATCCTGATATGGTCATCACGCTGGAAAGCGACAGTAAATGGCAAAAAGGACTCGAGCCGCTACACAGCGCCTACCCGCACAGAATGGCATGTCCATTAGATAACTTGTACGGCATGCACTTGTATAGCAAAGTGCCGTTCGATAGCAATCAATTACTTTACCGGGTAGAGCAAGATGTTCCTTCTTTTCAAGTGTTTATCCGTATTAACCAACAACCGGTCAGAGTAGAATTTTTACACCCCAAACCCCCTAGCCCCACCGAAAACGAAACGGCGACACCCAGAGATAAAGAACTTACTCAGGTTGGCCGGGAACTGGCTGACCAAGCATTACCCTACATAGTTACCGGCGATTTAAACGATGTGGCATGGTCACCCACCACACGCGAATTCCGAAAATTGGCAAACGCCAAAGATCCACGCATCGGACGGGGATTTTTTAATACGTTTCATGCGCATTACCCTATTGCAAGATGGCCACTGGATCATGTGTTTCACAGCGAGCACTTTGATTTAGTCGATATCAAACGCCTTGGCGACATTGGCTCCGACCACTTTCCTTTGTATGTGAAACTGGTCTTACGCCCAGCATCAACTGATGCGGCCAATTAAATACGGAGTGTAAACGTGTCTACAGTTTTTTTCCCCGGCACAGTGTGTGACGAACGCCTTTGGCTTCCGTTATGGCGCCAGCTCAATCTCAATGATTATCAATATGTGCCATTACAATGGGCAAACTCGTTAACTGAAATGCTCCAGCTTAGTCAGTTTGCACTAGATCCGTCTCCCGCAAGGCTGATTGGCTTCTCCATGGGCGGCTATATTGCAGCTAAAAGCGCATTGCAGCATCCTGATGATGTGTCGGAACTTGTTTTGGTCAGTTACGATCCATGCGGATTACCCGAGGCAGAGCGTCAGCACAGAAAAAAGCTCGTCTCTCAGTTGAAAAAGCCGAGCGCTAAGGCCATTACGCCGGAACGTGTCTCGCAACTACTTGGTCGAGATGCACCCTCTGAAGCGGCACAAACGGTCAAGGACATGGCGAATGACCTGGGCACCTCGGTGCTGAGTTTACAACTGGCTGCCACCAGCGAACGTGAAAATTTACTCAGTCAGCTGCGCCAAGCGCCGTTTAAAATTACCCTAATTGGCGGCAGTGAGGACAAGCTGGCATCACCGGCACAATTGCAAAAACATGCTGAGATGCTGGGCTGCACATACCACCAGATTAAAGGTTGCGGGCACATGCTACCGTTAGAAAATCCCGCTTCACTTGCTGCCTGTCTGCGTTAAGCCTGCTATAATCCGCGCCCTAAATTAGATAGGTAATGCCATGACAGATTCAAACTCCATCGAACAAGCTAACGTTGAGCAATCCCGACTGCGCCGGATCCGCAGTTTTGTAAAACGCGAAGGACGATTAACCAAAGGCCAGGCAAATGCCCTTGAGCAACATTGGCCGACGATGGGGCTGAATCACCAAAAAGCACTGCTTGACCTGAACACGGTATTTGGTCGCCAGGCTCCCCGGGTACTGGAAATTGGCTTTGGAATGGGTAAATCACTGGTGCAAATGGCAGCGGCTGAGCCGGACAAAGACTTTATCGGCATCGAAGTCCATCGACCAGGTGTTGGTGCATGCCTTGCCGACGCCGCCGAGGCTGGCTTAACTAACCTGCGCGTTTTCGAACATGATGCAGTGGAAGTGTTAGAAGACTGTATTACTGACGGTTCACTACAGCGTGTCCAATTGTATTTTCCGGATCCATGGCACAAAAAACGCCACCACAAACGCCGTATCGTCCAACCTGAATTCGTTGCCCGCTTGCGAAATAAGCTGGAAATCGGGGGCCTGTTCCATATGGCGACCGATTGGGAAAACTATGCAGAACACATGCTAGAGGTTATGCAGGCGGCAGCTGGCTTTGAAAACACCGCCGACAGCGGCGATTATGTCCCGCGTCCGGATTTTCGTCCGTTAACTAAATTCGAGCAGCGTGGTCATCGACTTGGTCATGGCGTCTGGGATCTGATTTTTAAGCGAGTCAGCTAATATGCTCAGCCCTACTACGCAACTTTTGCAGCGCAACCAAGCCCTGTTTGAACAGGGTAACTGGTTATTGGTTAACCCGGAAGACGGGGCGATTCTGGATTATCTTGAGGGTGATGTTCGCGCCTTCCATCAATATTGGCATACCTATCGTGAAGTCCAATCTGACCCTCAACATGATTTTGGTCTGTTACCTCCCCGTAGTGACCAATACGACGGCATCATTGTGTTTATGCCCAAAGCGAAAGCCCATGCGCAGATGCTACTGGCCTACCTATCAGCAATGGTAAAAGCCGATGGTTGTTTAATGCTGGTCGGTGAGAACAAAAGCGGGGTTAAAAGCGCGCCTAAGTTACTGGCTGGGTATGGTCATAAAGCGATAAAACTTGATGGCGCCCGTCACTGTAGTTTGTATTCCATCGTAGTAAGCAAGAGTTTGCCTGCATTTTCTCTGGCGGATTGGGAAAGCCAATTCGAGATAGAGGTTGGTGACCATTCACTTACCATATACTCCCTACCCGGCGTATTTAATCATGGTAAATTGGACGAAGGCACTCGACTGTTACTGGAACACATCAAGTATGTACCAGCCGGGCCAGTGTTGGATTTTGCTTGTGGGGCCGGGATTGTTGGTAGTTTTCTAGCTAAGCTTAATGCTAAGGCTACGGTCACTCTGAGTGATACCTCGGCCATTGCACTGTACTGTGCTGAGCAGACAGCCGCGTTGAACCAATTGTCACTCACCTGTATTGCATCGGATGGCTTAAAAGATATTAATCAGAATTTTGCTGCCATCTACACGAATCCCCCTTTCCACACCGGAACAAAAACAGACTACTCCATTACCCGGAGTTTTCTGAGCAGCGCCGCTACCAAGCTGGGGGCCAACGGCTCGTTAACTCTGGTGGCCAATGCATTTTTAGACTACCCGGAACTAATGGAAACGGCGATCAATGCGCCACAAATTTTGGCCCACACCAGCCGTTTCAAGGTCTATTTTTGTCGTAAATAATCCGTTGTGAGAACAGCGCAAATTGCGTGGGCTGCTGCTTAAGTAGCCCTGGCATCAACCAAAGCTGATCATCGTTCACCCAAAAGTAAGCGTTCTGCTGATACTCGATACAAACATCCATAGCAACGTCTCGCTGGCAATCTGCGATCACTGATGCCTCTGTATAGTGTTTTAATCTATCACCTGCCAGCAAAGATTCTGTTTTGTAACCTGCTGCTGTTAACTGCTCGCATAGCCTTTGCTGACGTCCTTCGTTGTCAGAATCACAGGTTATTGCAGAACGAGGATTGCAGGCGGTTAAAATAGTGAACTGGTCAGGTAGTGCTTGCGTACAAGTTCTAAAGAACCAGGTTTGCTGGTAAATTTTCCATAATATGGGTTGCACTCGGTCACATTCCCGCGTATTACTGGAGTAATCAACAAGGCTACTCGCTTTGCGATAGGTGCGAAAGGACATTCATCAATCGGATATTCCATCGACATGGTACAAAGGCATAAGCTGATCTCGGTCAAAACCTTCATTGCCCTCAATGTTACTGGGCTGGTGTTATTTGCGCTTGTTTTATTCAGCTCACTGTTTCTACTCTCTGTTTACGCCAACCATCAACAACGTATCGAACAAGAGTCTCTGTCACTAACCCGGTTTATTGCCGGTTTTTCGACACCTTATCTACTCGCAGAGGACCCAGACGGTTTATCCCTGTTACTTGCAGAATTAGATAGTTTTGCCTCTGTCGAGCATGTTCACGTGGTTTCTTATGATATTGACGATAGCAGGATGATCTTCACCTTTTATAACCGTCCGGGCGCCGGCCATACACAAGAAGTGTTTAATCGGATACCCAGCAAACTTGAGACCAATAAGCGCCTGTCTGACAACGAATATCTCGCTCCCATACAGGACGGTGAGCATCATCTGGGTTATGTGTATTTAATGTCACGCAACGACCCCCCATGGACCGTTATCAAACCCTTATTGCTACCCATGCTAGTCATTTTTGGTGTGTGTCTGTTGTTAATTTGGGGCTTGGTCAAACGCCTTGAACGACGTTTTCTACTCCCCTTATCTGAAACAGCAGAGCACCTGCGCACTACCTGTGTAACTAAGCCAGAGCAAATACCGTCATTTAATGGGTTTTATAAAGAAAGCGCTGATTTATATGACGCATCAGTGATATTACAGCGTCGTATAAATGAAGGCGTGGCATTGCAACAACTGCGCGAAGAGGAAAACCAAGCGCTCACCACAGGCCTTGAAGAAAAGGTCGCTAAACGGACTCAAGCGCTCAAATCTGCCAACGAAGAGCTGATTCAAACTCTCGAACAACTCCATCAATATCAGCGCCAACTAGTAGAAAAAGAGAAAATGGCCTCACTGGGCAATATGATGACAATGATAAGCAGTGATTTACGTACTCCTGTCGACAGCAGTCAGCAAGCCATAGCCTCCTTGTCTGAAAGGATCGCGCAGATTAATACTGACTTTGAAGAAAAACAGTTGCGCACGCGCACCATGAAACGTTTTCTACAAGAATCGAACACTGCTCTTGATGTACTGCAGTCCAATATGCTTCGGCTCAATGAACTGTTTGCGCGCTTCAGCCAAATGACTTCTCGCCAACAACAACAGCAAAGTAGTGCTTTTAATCTGCGAGACCTCATTGATGATCTGATTCTGACCATTGAGCAGAAAAGCAAACGTGCGGAGATTCAAGTTCAGTGTGATAGCCAACTCATGATTGAATCTCGTCCGGATGCAATTAATCAAGTTCTGTTTAACCTGTTGGAACATTCCCTCAGTGCGGCATCGGAACACATCAAGATTAATATTGATGTCAGCGAGCAACGGGGTGCGATAGATATAATTTATCGTGATAATAGCTCTTCGTTTACCAGTCCAGAAGAAGAGGATTTGCGCAGTCAACAAACCTTTAAGTTAATAGAGGGAACCATAGTTCAGGTTCTAAATGGCACTTTGCGCGTCGTAGCCGGCGAGACCAACCATACCGAGCTTGTGATTAATTTTCCTATTGACCGACGTTTCGATCGAAACAATGCAACTGCAAGCTGAAATAGTCGGCGCATATCTTCGGATTGTTGATATAAGCGCACCCCATTTCTGAATTTTCTGATAAACTTCCCTCTAATCATGCACTAAGGGTAGGTTATTGATGCAAACACCAATCGTTCTAATCGTCGAAGACGAAATTGTTACACGTACTACATTAAAAAATCTGTTCGAAGCCGAAGGTTATCAGGTCCTGGAGGCCGAAGACGGTGAGCAGATGCACGACTTGTTTAACAACAACAACATTAACCTTGTGATCATGGATATTAACCTGCCTGGCAAGAACGGCTTGTTGTTAGCCCGTGAAGTGCGCAACCGTAAAAATGTTGGCTTAATTTTTCTAACCGGCCGCGATAATGACGTTGATCGCATCCTGGCATTGGAAATTGGTGGCGACGATTACCTGACCAAGCCATTCAACCCTCGCGAGTTAACCATTCGTGCCCGTAACCTGTTGTCGCGAACGATGAGTGGAAACGACGATAACGACCTTCCGAATCAGGTTACCTTTGATGGGTGGACTTTAGACGGTGATAGTCGCAGCCTGATATCTCCGACTGGCAAAGAATTCCGTTTACCTCGCAGTGAGTTCAGAGCAATGCATTTGTTCTTGCGTAATCCGGGTAAGATTTTATCCCGTGAGCAATTGATTATGGAGATGACCGGTCGTGAACTTCGTCCTAATGACCGGACTGTGGACGTCACTATCCGTCGAATCCGCAAGCATTTTGAATCTGTGCCCGGCGCTGAAGAGTTAATTGATACCATTCACGGTGAAGGCTATCGCTTTACCGGCAGCGTAGAGAACTAAAAAAAAGCTGTACCCTACCCATAAAAAAACGTCGGCAGTGCCGACGTTTTTTATTCCCGAAAGATTAATTTCCTGCCACTTGCATACTGTCGACCCACAAAGAGCCAGTTAATATACTCGAGCGAGTATCGACATCGTCACCAACGGCCTGCAATTGAGCGAACATCTGCTTAAGATTGGAGGCTATGGTAATCTCTGCAACCGGGTATTGAATTTGGCCATCTTCTACCCAAAAACCGGCGGCCCCACGGGAGTAGTCACCATTGACAATATTTACCCCCTGCCCCATTAATTCAGTAACCAACAGTCCGGTGCCCATTTCTTTAAGCATTGCCTGCAACGATAGCCCTGAATCCTGCACAAACCAATTGTGTATTCCACCCGCGTGGCCTGTGGTTTGCAGGCCAAGTTTACGGGCGGAATAGCTAGTCATCAGGTACTGTGTCAACACTCCATCAGTAATGATATCCGCATCCTGAGTTCGCACACCTTCTGCATCAAAGGGAGAGCTGGCAAGGCCAGATATCACATGGGGTCGTTCACTAATATTGCACCAAGTCGGAAGTATCTGTTTCCCACAATGGTCCAATAAAAAACTGGATTTACGGTACAAACTGCCGCCTGAAATCGCTGAGACCAAGTGTCCAAATACGCCGGCAGCAATACTGCTATGAAAAACAACCGGATATTTACCGGTTTTCACCGAGCGGGGATTCAAACGCTCAAGAGTAAATTTAGCCGCTTCCTCACCAACCTGCTGAGCACTGGCTAATTGGCGTGGATCACGCGCCAAGGTATAGCTGTAATCACGCTGCATATCTTCGCCATCCTGGCCAATCACAACACAACTCATGCTGTATCGACTACTAGGGAAGCCTGCAATAAAGCCATGGGTGTTGCCATAAACTTTCAAACCCTGATTGCCGGTATAGGATGCCCCGTCCGAATTGACAATACGGCTGTCTGCGTCCAGTGCCGCGGTTTCAGCCGCAATCGCCAGCTCGATTGCCTGGCCCGGATCAAGGGGATCATCAAAATACAGCTTCAAGTCTTTGGGCGCCGTTTCCAACATCGCCTTGTCTGCCAGTCCTGCACAGCTGTCTTCGCTGGTGTAACGGGCAATATTCACCGCTTTTTCAACCGTTTGACGTAACGCTTCATCACTCAAATCTGCTGTCGACGCACTGCCTTTGCGTTGTCCGCAGTATACGGTGATCCCCAACGCGCCATCATCGGTGTATTCCAATGTCTCAACTTCCTTCAGACGAGTCGAAACTGTAATACCATGATCTTTACTTATGCTGGCTTCTGCTTGGGTTGCACCTAATGTCTTGGCCAACTGCAGCGCCTGTTCGACGCGCTGACTCAAAGTATCAAGCTGCTGTTCAATATTCATATTAACTCACGGAGGACTTGTGTTGAGGGCATACTGACGGCTGGTAGTTTTTTGTCAAGGGAAGAAGGGGAATCCCCTGTGTTAATCCAAAAAAAAGCCGCCATCCGGCGGCCATTTCAAGTTAATCACTGGTCAGTAGCTCTGACATTGGGACACTGCTTGCATAGTGTTGTTTTGCCACCTCACAGGCAATGGTTTGATACAGATGATCAATTTGTTCGGCAGCCATAAATCCATCGCTGAAGCCCGGCCGAACCGGGTCAATATGCATACGGGCACTGCTAATCAGGTGGGCGATCAATTGCTTCACGTTATCGGTACCCATGGCTATCCGCATAGTAGTCAGATAGATAGAAGCTTCTTGTTGCTCTTGTCGATTCATTTCCGAGTGAGATGTCAGAGCAGGACACAGAATAATGGTGTTGTTTTGGCCGATTGAAACCTGGTGAGAAAATCCCGGCTCCAGCGCATCGAAAAAGCGTACAAACGTGTCTCTCTGTAACTCAGCAGCTTCCATATCTACGGTAAACAAGGCGCAGGGCCAACCATGCTTCATTTGTTTCTGACGTAAGTCGGCATTAGGGTGGGAGTCCAGCGCATGAGAATTAACCCTGAAGTCTGGATGCGCCGCTAAAAACTCAGTGAAGACCCGGGTGTTAATGACTTTATTCATAATGCGGGCTTGCAGAGTCTTCATACCAGTTAGCACGTCGAACGCTTTCTCAGAATCCAGGAAGGCACCTTTGATGTAGTAGACATCCCAAAACATGGTCTGATTCCAAGCCACGCCGTCATGACTATCCCCCTTTGCCTGAAACATCCTATGGGCCTGACCAATGACCACGCCTGCAGTTGCCGCCCCACTGCCACAGATATCTTTGGTATAACTGTGCACCACGTAATCTGGCCTGCAAGCCTTATCTGGATGCTGTAATGGCGTGTGCAATGCCGGCGTTGCCAAAGTCGCATCAAGCATGACTAAATGTTCGCCTTGATGGGCTTCTTCACAAATACCCGGCACGTCCAACACATAGCCATGAGGATTACAGGGGGACTCTAAATACACATGCAGGGTCGCACCGTCATCCAATTGCTGACGGTGACGCTGTTTAACCTGAGCTAAAAAAGTCGCGAACTCTTCACGGGTATAGCCATCGAACCAAGCTAATTTGATGCCCATTTTATTATTTTTTGCAAAGTAATCCTGAAGTAACTGGAACACGCCACCATACACATTGCGAGACACCACTAAAATGTCGCCGTAGTTCAGCACATTGGACAGCAATGCATCAATCGCTGCCATGCCTGAGTTAAAATTCCAGGCCAAATACTCCGCCGCATAAGGACCGGCTTCCATATCAACAATCGCATTCGCCAGCGAGATCGATGTGGGATTCAAAAGTCGGGAATAAATATGATGGGTAAACTCTTTACCCTGAAACGCATCATCAATCCACTCGGTACAGGCATACACATAAGTTGCTGTGCGAACAATCACAGGGGTGGCGGAAAATAGCGCGGTAATATTATCAAACAAGGGGTAATGATTGGCACTTAGGTGACTACCGCTATTGTTGTGCAAACTTTGATGCACTGCACGAAACGGATTTTGCAACGTATCGAGTATTTTAGCTAACTGGAAGGAGAGAAACTTCTTGGCATTAAAATACGCAATTTTATCATCACGACTGAGCCCTTCCAGGGTCTCTTGGGTCAGCGTCCACAATTGCTGCACATTCGATTGAGTACGGTACAGCTGACAAGCTGCCTGATGCAGGGTCTTCCCATATTCTGACGTGGGATCGATGCCAAAATGTGTCAGTTGCTCTTCTGCTAACTGTTCAACTGAGTTCGCCGTACTGGTATGACGGCGGGGTGATAGTACTTTCGCATGCTCAAAAACGGTTTCCATGGACATTCCTTATAAACGGACTCAGGAAACTGTATACCGAATTTAATTTTGCATTAACACAATATTAACAAATAGGATTCGAGCAATAGTGAACTAAACTTTACTAACCGCGGGGATCCGTGGCAGTAACGCAAATCCGATGGTGGTGCTGTTGCATGAAGTCCAACAGCCCGGGATGGTCATCAAGTGGGTAAAGCTCCCGAAACACCACCCAATCCAGCAGACTATAGAGACACATCGCCGGATATTCCCAGCCTTGATAACAGCCCTGCACCACTTGCTGTTCAAGGGTATCCATCACTTTTTCGACCCGTTCTTTGTGCAAGCGCATGTACAAGCTGTCAGGGGCAATATCCAGTTCACTACGACGCAGTAATAACAACTGCACAAAAGAATCGTTTACCGCATCTATCAGGGTCAATCGGTTTTCTTGCGTCCAATTAAGAGGTGCCCAGCTAAGCTTGGTTGACAGGTAGCGAAAGATAACGCGTGAATCAAACACGACGTGATCCCCGTCTTCCAACATAGGCACTTTCATGGTTGGATTTTTGCTTGCCAATATCTCGCGATCGGGGCCCTCAAAAATCATCAGGTCCACAAACTCGTGGGGAATGTCATGTAATAACATTCGAATACGTCTTACAAACGGCGACGGCACGGAGCCATATAACGTCATCATCTTTGTCAATCCTGTAAGGGAGTCACCAATTGTGCATTATCATAGTCGACGTCTGACGGATACAAGGCCCGAGCCTGGCCTGAGGCGACCAATTTACGAAATCCAGCGTCAAACTGATCTCGCAGCGCCCTGCCTTGGGGTGTGTCGTGAAAAACCATGAACACCGGTAACCTGCCGCGAACTTGCTGTGTCGAGAATCGCTGCTTTTCGTCTTCCCACAAGCTCGATTCATAATCTACAACCATGTCAACGCGCCCGCTTTCAAGCATCCTGAAACAGTCATCCAGCTCGCTGGCTTCATAGCCTCTGACTGCTTCGGGTAACCAAGCTGAAAAGTCATAGCCCAACAAATAACAGGCTATCGCCTGCTGTTGCCCGGCCAATTGCGCACGCAAACGAATCCCATCAGAGCCGATTGCCACAACGGGTAACTCATAATCGATATGACTACTGGATAACAGGGTACCGGGCTTAGCTTCAAAAGCATAGGCACCAACCAGCATGTCGGTCTCTTTACGATAAAACAGCGCTTTGGCACGTTTCCAGTTGGTTACACTGCTGTCAATATGGACATCCGAACCCAAGGTGTGTTGAAGAATTTGCCAATAGGTTGCAGTAGGTCCATCGGTATACCCTTGCCACAGAGAACTGATTGCAGATATTTTTTTGGGTAGAGGTACTGCATTGGCTGCGGCCAGATGAATATTAAACGCTTTGGCTAATCGTGCTTGTTCACCCGATTGGTAAATCTGGTGTAATTCGGCACTGATCCGGGTCGCTAAATCACCATGACTCACGTGCAAATAATGAAAATCACGCATCTCCACCAGCGGGATTTTAATAAAATGCTCTCCGCTGACGTCCGCAGAATTAGTGAGCATAGTAGAGGGAACCAATACACCATCGACCCGACGCTTCTTCAACAATCCCATTGCCTGAGGTAAGTCCACTGACAAAAATACCTCAGGCTGATGGTCAAGACCGCTGAGAAATTGCTCTGACGCCACCATCCCTTTGACCGTAGCCAGATGTTTTAGTTGGCTAATTTCACACAAACCACAGGCACGTCGATCTGCGATCAAAATTAACTGAAATTGAAAAAGGGGAGGACCAACCGGAATTAAATTAGCGTATTGCTCTGCCACAGTTTCCACTCGGGCTCTGAGTCCATCAATCCGTCCGTTGTTGGCTTCGACAAAACTTCTTGCCAATGGCATAGGGGCAAACTCAATGCTTATACCTTGCCTTTGATAGGCCTTGGTCAGCAGTGCTTGGGTGTACTCTCCTAATGGGGAAATTGGGTGTACCGACCCATCGAACACCAACGTGTTTTTATTGGTCGCTTTAGACGCAGGCGCGACGCACAGCAATAGCGCGACAACAAACAATTGAAACAGTCGCAAAAGAAAACCTTTTATAATTATTATGGTTAATCATAATACCAAAAGCATTTGCTTATGATTATCTTGAATCGGCCATCGGCATAGCATCGAACGCACCTTTTTGCGTACATGCCTTAGCGCCACTTGTGCAGGCATAGTGGAGCGCTGCTTCAAGCCGTTCGTCGGTTAGCCACTGTGCCAGGCGCTGTGTGTCATTCATTTGATTTAACTGTGCTAAGAAGCCGCCGATGAACGCATCGCCTGCACCTGTGGTGTCAACGACCTCAACGGCCGGTGGAGTAACGCTGATTGACTGGCTTGGGGTGTAGGCAAAGCATGGATTTCCGCCATCAGTTAACAATACCACCTTAACCTGAGTTTGCTGCCACAATGCATTGAGCCATTGTTGCTGGTTCATTCCTGCCTGCTGCAGAATAAAGGATAACTCTTGCTTCTCCAGCTTGATGATGTGTGCTTGGCGAAGCACACTATCGAGCCGCTCTGGCAACGCATTTAATTGATTCTCAGGCCACAAGTTAAGACGTAGATTTACATCAACACTGACCAACACATTATGCTTTCTTGCCAAGCCAATGCCCCGCAGCGTTGCCTTAAATAAGTTTTCACTTGTAAGGGTATTAGAACAACAATGAAAGAACCTGGCTGATGAAAATAATGCTTCGCGCCAGTGGTCAGCAGTAAACAAGGTATCTGCACCGTGGATACGATAAAAACGAAAGCTCCTTTCCCCATCATCATTCAGCGTGACTAATACCAAACTGGTGTTAGCATCGCTAAAGCGCGGACAAAAATCCAGATTTACCCCTCGCTTAGTCATTTCCTGTGTGATGAGATTTGCCATATCATCCTTAGCCAGGCCACCAACAAAGTAACTGGTTTGGCCCTGGGCCGCATAGGCCACTGCTACATTTGCGGGTGCTCCACCGGCACAGGGGATAAATAAATGTCCAGTCTGCGCTGGTAACATATCTATTAATGCTTCACCGAAGCTAATCAAGCTCATGCTATCTTCCAATTGAAAAAGGCTTCCGCTAAGGAAGCCTGTCAGTACTATCAGGTAAGACTAAAAACGGTAGGTTGCCGTGATCGACGAGGTGCGCCCATTTATCGTTCGCCCGCGGATAATTCCATTGGCCGGGATACTTCCCTCCTCAGCTTCAGTTATGCCCACGGTATCAAACAGATTGTTGATATTTAAGGCAACGCTTAGCTGATCACTGACATTGTAAACAGCGAAAGCGTTAACCTGTGCATAACCATCAAATTTAAGATCGTTGTTGTCCTGAGCGTAAGCGTCCGATGTACCGATAACACTCAAACCCACTTGAGCATCGTCAAAGTAATACTTACCGACCAAGGAGTAAATCACGTCAGCCTGACGTCGCGGCGTGTTACCAACCACCGCGGGATTTAACGCATCTTGAACAATTTCTGCATCAGTCCAGGTCACACTGGCACGTACGTCCCAGTCATCTGCGGCATAGGAAGACTCCAATTCCACGCCCAGGGCCTCGTATTTGCGATCAAAAAATGTCTGACTGGTCGCTTCGAAATTCTGCTCTTCCGTTTCAGCAAAAAATGCCGTGGCAAATACCGAAAGATTGTCTTGACGCCACTTCACTCCGGCTTCGAATTGATCAACCAAATCAATTGCATCTTCCTCTGCGACACTCCCATCAGCGCGCAACTTACCAAATAACAAGCGGTCTGCATTAGCTCTTCCGCCGCGGCTGATTCGTGCAAACAACGCTGTATCCTGATCCAATTGGTAATTTGCGCCTACAGAGTAAGAGGTATAGCTCCAGTCATAATTTATCAGTGAAGAATTAGCCAAATCCAAACCGGACACGCTTTGCTCTGGCACGGAAATGACACCGTCACGATTCATATCTACCGAGGATTGAGCTGCACCACTGTAAAAGCCTCTGGCCTCACCACTGTCATAGCGTAAACTTGCATCTACTCGCACTTCTCCGAACTGGCTGGACAATTCAATGTAGGGGGCAGCGATATCATATTCGGCATCGTAATTGCGCTGACAACAGTTGCCCCAGAAAGGCACACCATAAGCGTATAAGCCATTTTCAGAAAACGCTGTCCCATCCGCCGCCGACACATCTAACAAGGCTGCGTTGTCACCCTTGAGCTCAGTAACGTAGGAATTCCACAGCCACGACATATCAATTGCTTGATTTGCAACATAGTAGCCCACCGTTACGTCGAGGTTGTCAAATGAGGTAGATAAGCGTAAATCATTCACCATGGAACCAAAATCGCCAATTTCAACGTCAAATGTATGCATACGAATAACGTTTTCGCTACCACTTATTTGTTGCCCCGCCATCGGCCCATTTGCATAGGTCAGGAAAGCGTCATCACCGGCAATAGAGGCGGCTACGGCAGAAGCGGTATTGATTTCAGCAGGAAAGGGGGTGTTGAAATTTCCGCTGACATCGTTGAACCGGAATCGGTTCTGCACATTCCATCCGTTATCCAAATCGATGTTGGTTTCGAATCCCACGCTGGTCACTTCTGGGTTCATCCCGTTTCTGATATCCCCCCGAGAGATCTGATTTTCCCCATTTAATCGCACAGTGGATAGCAGATACGCGGACTGCAGCGTGTCGGCTTTAGCATCATAGCCAGGTACTGACCCGCCGTCGGCATACATTGGCATCGGCATATAACTCACGGCTTTGTCGTCGAGACGCTTGAAATAAAAGCGTACGTAACCACTGTCAAATTCTTTGGTCAGGTTGGCCTTTATCTGACCGCCTTTGTTGCCTTTATAGCCAGGATCTCTCGGCCCTTCACCTTGACGAATAAAACCGCCGATATGGAAGCGCATGTCACTCGAAATATCACCGCCATATTCAAAATCAGTGCGCATGGAATCGTAGTCTAATCCTAATGTGGCAGACACTGAGCCCCCGTTGTCTTCACCCGTCTTACTGATCAGGTTAATCACACCACCTGGCGAATTACTTGCCGCGGTGCTGGCTGACCCGCCGCGAACCACATCGACGCGGCTAACCGTGGCATCTGCGCGCAAAAAGATATCGGCGTTACCAAACGCAATATCGCCGAACTGCATAACCGGCAAGCCATCTTCTTGCAAGGTCAGGAATTTACCGCCGCCGGCCGCCACAGGTAAGCCGCGAATCGCGATGTTTGCATTTCCTTCTCCTCCACTGGACTCGGAGCGAACGCCGGGGAGTGAACGAAATATTTCGGCAGTGCTGCGCGGCGCAGCAACCTTAATATCTTCTTCTGTAAGTGTACTCACTGACACACTGGATTGCATGACAGTACGTGTGCCTTTGAAGCTCCCCGTCACCATGATTCGTTCAAAGTCGACACCTTGCGTGTTGTTTTCAGTCTCGCTTTGCTGCTCCTGAGCGAACACCGGTGCCGATAACGCCATGGCAACTGCAGAGGCAATGAGGTTTTTATTAATCAGTTTTGTCATGGGTTGCTCCACGTGTGACAAGTTACCTACAAACTTGCTACAAATAATTAACTTAAACGATTAAGTTTGCAAGAAAATTTTCCAAGTTTTTTAACCTATTCGCAAAATAACCTGGTGAATTCTCCATTTTTACCCGGATAAATCAGTGATAGAGACCTAAGTTTAGTCAAATAGGCTGTGCTCGTCCTGTTTCACTGGAGCGGGTCACGAAAACTTGCGTAGCTGCACTTTGGCTGGTTGCTTGAACCAGTTAACCAGCATGGCTAAAAACAGTAATGCGGCGAGTCCTGTTGCCAAATAGAAACCATAGCGCACATGCCAAAACGCATCACCATTGACCCCCATTAATAACGGCGCCAGGGCCGCTGAAACGGCTGTAAAGAACAGAATCAATCCGGCAACCGCGCCATGCTGGTGACTTGCAAAACAGCTAATTCCCTTTGAATTCAAGGTTGGGTAAATCATCGACATAAATAAACCGCTTAGAGGCAACAGGAAAATTGCAAAGTCGGTGCCCAACACCATTGAAATCAGGTAGCAAAAGAAAATCATCAAGGTGAATATCATCATCACTGTGGTCCATCAATAGCGCTGTAAAATCCAAACTGCCATAAAGCGACCAAGAGTACGCAATACAAAAAATACCG
>CAXQZJ010000059.1:0-9992 GCA_964228145.1 Alteromonadaceae bacterium
ATCGGCCCAGAGCCGATTAGCAGTGCTTATGTTCAACCCTGCCGCCGTCCTACCGATGGGCGTTATGGAGAGAACCCTAACCGTCTGCAGCACTATTACCAATTCCAGGTCATGTTAAAACCTTCACCTGAAAATATACAGGAACTGTATCTCGGTTCGCTTAAAGAATTAGGTTTTGACCCGTTAGTGCATGATATCCGCTTTGTCGAAGACAACTGGGAATCCCCTACTCTTGGCGCATGGGGGTTAGGTTGGGAAGTTTGGTTGAATGGAATGGAAGTGACTCAGTTCACTTATTTCCAGCAAGTTGGCGGGATTGAATGTGCACCGGTCACCGGTGAGATTACCTACGGTCTGGAGCGATTGGCCATGTACATTCAGGGCGTAGACAGTATCTATGACTTGGTTTGGACTGATGGTCCCATGGGTAAAGTAAGCTATGGCGATGTTTTTCATCAAAACGAAGTCGAACAATCCAAATATAATTTTGAACATGCCGATGTAAGCGCATTGTTCGTCGAGTTCGACCAATGTGAAAAAGAATCTCAGATGTTAATCGAGAATGGTCTTCCCTTGCCTGCCTATGAGCAGGTGATGAAAGCATCTCATGCATTTAACTTACTGGATGCGCGCCACGCAATTTCTGTAACTGAAAGACAACGATATATTTTACGCGTTCGCACCCTGGCAAAAGCCTGTGCACAAGCTTATTACGATGCGCGCGAAGCGCTTGGATTCCCTATGTGTAAGGAGCAAAACTAACAATGAAGTTGGACAATCTGTTAGTCGAAATTGGTACTGAAGAGTTACCACCTAAAGCCCTTGCTACATTAGCGACCGCATTAGCATCTGGTTTGGAGGAGCAGCTCGTTACTGCCGAATTAAGCTTCGAAGCCATAGAGTGGTATGCCGCACCCCGACGTTTAGCGGTATATGTAAAGCAACTTGCATGGCAACAACAAGACAAGGTCATTGAAAAGCGCGGCCCCGCTGTTAATGCCGCCTTTGATGCTGACGGAAACCCCACCAAGGCGGCTCAGGGCTGGGCACGTGGCAATGGGATCGATGTCAGTCAAGCACAACGCCTTAAAACCGATAAAGGCGAATGGCTGATGCATCAGGCAAAGGTGCTAGGTCAATCATTAGATACATTGATTGAAAAAATGCTAAACAGTGCCATTGCACGTCTGCCCATCCCCAAGCCAATGAAATGGGGTTCCAGTACAACGCAATTTATTCGCCCTGTGCATACCCTGACCGTGATGTACGGAGACGCTATTTTGCCCGCACAACTATTGGGTAAAAGTTCATCTAATCAAATACAAGGACACAGGTTTCATGGCGAGCCAATTTTTACTTTGGCACATGCCGATGATTATGTTGACGCATTAAAAGCCCATTATGTGCTGGTTGATTTTGCCCAAAGAAAGCAAACAATTCTTACTCAAATCGAACAGCAAGCCAAAGCAAACAATGCTATCGCTGATATCGATGAAGACTTATTAGAAGAAGTCACCGCACTGGTAGAGTGGCCCGTGCCTATGGTTGCCAGTTTCGATGAGAGCTTTTTACAGGTTCCCAAAGAAGCATTGATTTACACAATGAAAGGGGATCAGAAATATTTCCCGTTACTGAATCAGCAAGGTGAGCTACTGAATAAGTTTATTTTCATCAGCAACATTGAAAGTAAAGACCCTCACCAGGTGATCAGTGGTAACGAGAAAGTAATCAGACCGCGCTTGGCCGATGCGGAATTCTTTTTTGAGACAGATAAGAAGCAATCCTTAGCTCAGAGAGTGGATTCACTGGATTCGGTTGTGTTTCAAAAGCAATTAGGCACGTTAAAAGATAAATCGCAACGCATTGCCGAACTGGCTAAATATATTGCCTCACTGACTGACGCAGACCAGGCGCAAGCTCATCGTGCCGGCTTATTGAGTAAGACTGACCTGATGACTGACATGGTGATGGAATTTCCGGATGTGCAAGGCGTTATGGGCATGCATTATGCGAGGCACGATGGTGAACCAGAAGCCGTTGCTAACGCCTTGAATGAACAGTATAAGCCAAGGTTTGCCGGTGATAGTCTCCCACAACATCCAGTGAGTTGTGCAGTCGCATTAGCAGACAAGCTCGACACCCTAACGGGTATCATGGGCATAGGTATGATGCCAAAAGGGGATAAAGACCCTTTTGCGCTGCGCCGAGCGGCCATAGGTCTGTTGCGAATTATGACCGAGAACAAGATCAATTTGGACGTTGCTGAGTTAGTGGCGAAGTCTGCCGATTTATTTGAAGATAAAATCACCAACACTACTGTAGTTAATGATGTCACCGACTTTGTACTCGGTCGATTCCGTGCCCTGTATCAGGAACAAGGTATTGCTGTAGACGTGATTCAAGCCGTGATGGCACTGCGCCCCACGCGTCCTGCCGATTTTGCCGCCAGAGTCAGTGCAGTCAGCCATTTCCGCTCTCTCGAAGGCGCAGAGGCATTAGCTGCAGCAAATAAGCGTGTAGGTAACATTCTGTCTAAGAACCAAGCTCAGGGACGCTCTGAGTGGCAATCTGATTTACTTAAGGAGCAAGCTGAGCAGGTATTGGGCAAGGCATTGTCAGAAGCTAAGCAAAAAACCGCACCTTTCGTAGCGCAACAGGATTACCAAGCTTTGTTGTCTGTTTTGGCGACCCTTCGTCAACCAGTTGATGACTTTTTTGATAACGTGATGGTTATGGACGATGATAACGCGTTGCGAACCAATCGCTTGGCTCTGTTGTCAGACTTGCAAGCGCAGTTTACACAGGTTGCAGATATCTCACTGCTGAATTAATCAATGAAATATACATCTCAAGCAGTCGCTCTAAGCCTGGCAGTTTTATTGTCAGGTTGCGCGTCGCAAATTGAAGAATACTTCGAGCCGGAAGTCAGGCCCGATTACCAACAAATGTATTTGATTGGTAATTTTACCTGGTGGGAGATCAATCCTAAGTATCAACTCAATCACCTGCGTGATTACGTTTACACCGCGGAAGTTGACTTGATAGCCGACGGTCAGCCCTACGAATTTAAATTTATTGATGAGCAGTGGAACGCCGGCAGTAATTGTGGCTACGCAACAGAGAAGGATAAAGAAGTAAAACTCAATCAACCGGTAACGGCTAACTGTTATGCGGGATTTGAGAACTTTCAGTTTACACCGCAAAAATCAGGCTCTTTCCGGTTTCGCATTGATTTTGATGACAAAGACTTCCCACAAGTTTCCATCATAAAAATCTAACTTATTGATAAATAATAAAAAAGCCGCTAGTTAGCGGCTTTTTTTTGCTTAGTTTAACTACACATCAAGGTTTGCGACATTTAATGCGTTGTCCTCGATGAAGTTCCGACGCGGCTCAACCTGATCTCCCATTAAAGTAGTAAATAACTGGTCTGCACCAATTGCATCTTCCACGGTTACTTGCAGCATTCTGCGAGTTTCAGGGTCCATCGTGGTTTCCCACAATTGCTCAGGGTTCATTTCACCGAGACCTTTATAGCGTTGAATATATTGACCACGCTTCGACTCAGCCATCAGCCAATCCAGGGCTTCAGCGAAACTTTCGATTGCTAACGTACGCTCGCCCCGCTTGACGTAACCACCCTCTTCAATCAAACCATTAATCACCTCGTTCAGAGACTTAATCTTGCTGTACTCTGTCGAAGCGATAAAGTCGTGGTCGAGATTATAGGTTGTGTCGATTCCGTGCTGGCGTATCGTTATCGCAATATAGTGCTCACCGCGCTCCGGGTCTTCATTAATATCAAAACGATAATGCGCTCCATCTGCTTCTGCTTGCTGTAAGTCACCAACCAACTTTTCCGCCGCCGCGGTTAGCTTTGAGGTGTCTTTCAAATCTTGAGTATCCAGCAAATCACTGTAGATCAGTCGAATTATCAGATTTCTTGGGTACATACGGCTAATACGATCAACCATGGTCATGGTCGCTTGATATTGTTTAACCATTTGCTCCAGTGCAGCGCCAGAAATACCAGGGGCATCAGGATTTACATGCAAACTTGCACCATCTAGGGCAATGTTGGTCAAATGAGCAGTCAAAGCAGGATCATCTTTTAAGTATTGCTCTTGCTTACCTTTTTTAATTTTATATAAGGGCGGCTGCGCAATATACACGTATCCACGGTCAATGATTTCCGGCATTTGACGATAGAAGAAGGTTAACAATAAGGTCCGAATGTGAGATCCGTCGACGTCGGCATCCGTCATGATAATGATACGGTGATAACGTAATTTATCCGGATTATATTCGTCACGACCAATACCACAACCGAGAGCGGTAATTAACGTTGCGACCTCTTGTGAAGACAACATTTTGTCAAATCGTGCTTTCTCAACGTTAAGAATTTTACCTTTAAGCGGTAGGATAGCCTGATTTTTACGGTTACGGCCTTGTTTCGCTGACCCGCCTGCAGAGTCACCCTCCACAATGTATAGTTCAGACAAGCTTGGGTCTTTTTCTTGGCAATCAGCGAGTTTACCTGGAAGGCCGGCTAAATCTAAGGCCCCTTTGCGACGCGTCATTTCACGCGCTCTTCGCGCCGCTTCTCGGGCACGGGCAGCATCAATGATTTTACCGACAATCACCTTAGCTTCAACAGGTTGTTCAAGCAGGAATTCATTTAGCTTTTCCGCCATCGCTGTCTCAACAGCAGACTTTACCTCTGACGAGACCAACTTATCTTTGGTCTGTGATGAGAACTTAGGATCAGGTACTTTTACAGATACAACTGCGGTTAAGCCCTCACGAGCATCGTCACCACTGGTAGCTGCCTTCTCTTTTTTGTTAAAACCTTCTCGTTCCATAAAGCTGTTAAGCGTACGCGTCAGCGCTGCTCTGAATCCAGCTAGGTGAGTACCGCCATCTCGTTGAGGGATATTGTTGGTGAAACAAAAAATATTTTCCTGAAAACCATCATTCCACTGCATCGACACTTCCACCGAGATGCCATCTTCGCGTTCAGATGAAAAGTGGAAAACCTTTTGATGCACAGGTGTTTTGTTTTGGTTTAAATACTCGACGAAAGCTTGAATACCGCCTTCATACTTAAAGTGATCTTGTTTACCATCGCGCTCATCGGTTAATAAGATAGACACGCCGGAGTTTAAGAAAGACAGCTCTCTCAGTCGCTTCGCTAAAATATCGTAATGAAATTCGATATTGGTAAAGGTTTCAGCGCTAGGCCAAAATCTGATTTTTGTACCTGTTGACTCTGTTGTACCGGTTACACCTAGCGGAGATTTAGGTTCACCCATGTTGTACTCTTGCTCGTGTACCTGGCCTTTACGTTTGATTCTTAATGTGAGTTTCTCGGATAACGCATTCACAACGGACACGCCTACGCCGTGCAAGCCACCTGAGACTTTATAGGAGTTATCATCAAACTTTCCGCCGGCATGGAGTACCGTCATAATAACTTCTGCCGCGGACACACCCTCTTCCGGGTGAATATCCGTTGGGATACCACGACCATCATCTTCAACTGACACTGAGTTGTCGCCATGAATAGTGACTTTAATCTGCTCACAATGGCCTGCAAGTGCCTCATCGATAGAGTTATCAACAACCTCGAACACCATGTGGTGCAATCCAGTGCCATCGTCCGTATCACCGATATACATGCCAGGTCGTTTACGAACTGCATCGAGTCCTTTTAACACTTTAATACTGGATGAATCGTAATTGCTTTGCTCAGCCATTTATTATTTTCTCCTCGTTCACTTGGCCATGTTCCACGTGAAACACTTTTCTTGTTGGCAAGTCATCCATTATGACTTGACCTGGTTCTGTTGCACTAACAAAAATTTGTGCATCAGTAGCGACTAATTGTTGTAAAAACATTTTTCGTTTATGTTCATCAAGCTCTGCGCCTAGATCGTCTAATAGAAACAAACAGCTCTCTTGGCGGAACTCGTAAAGCAACTGACTTTGGGCAAGTTGTAATGCAGCTGTCAGCAGCCGTAACTGTCCTCGGGATAATACTTCCTGAACGGGCTTTCCTTGGACTTTAATCTTGAGGTCAGCCTTATGTGGTCCTGACCCAGTAAAACCGTATTGCGCGTCTCTGGTTTGGCTTTTCGCTAATGAATCCGACAACGCTAAGCCCTTTTCCCAGCCTCTATAATACGCGAAATCAAAGGAAAACTCAGGTAAGAATTTATCAATCTTTTGATAAAAAACAGGGGTAAATGCTTGTATGTAATCTTGCCTTAACACATCTAATTTATCACCAAAGACAGCAATCTGATCCAGCCAATATTTTTGTTGATGTGGGTCCAAGGAACGTGCTTTTAGACTCGCATTGCGTTGCTTGATCACTTTGGCGTATACCTTAGAAATCTGAAAAAAGTCCTTTTGTTTCACGTGAAACAACCCCCAGTCAACAAAGCTCCTTCTGCCCCCAGGTGAACCTGACAGCAACTCTGAAGACTGGGGAGTAAACACTTGCGTTGGCATGGTGGACGCAAAATCGGCAATACGTGAAAGGCGCTCACCGTTAATTTTCATTTCGATGTGGCCACTTTTAGTCCGAGTGACACCCACTTTGTCTGTGTGACCACCGATATGGGAAGCCTGAGCGAAGAGCGTAAAACGATCTGCGTTATGATTGATTAAGTGCTGGTATTTATTGGTGCGAAAACTACGGCCATAACTAATGTAGTGGAGCGCCTCCAATAAACTACTTTTACCCGATCCGTTTTCACCGATGATGATGTTAAGGCAAGACGCCGGCTCAAGCACGGCGTCTTTTATATTACGGAACTGACTAATCTGGACTTTGTCCAGTCTCATGAAGTGGATACCAATCGATAATGCGTCAGAGCACTAGAGACGCATTGGCATAATGACATATAAGGCCGCATCGTCATCAGCGGCTTCAATAAGTGCACTACTGTTAGCATCAGCTAAAGAGATTTTAACTTGCTCAGACGATAAGGTGCTGAATACATCGAGTAGGTACGCAACATTAAATCCTATTTCTAAACTCTCACCTTGGTAGTCGACGTCAACAATTTCTTCCGCTTCTTCTTGCTCCGGGTTATTAGCGGTAATCTTTAATTCACCAGAAGTCAGATTAAGCCTAACGCCACGAAACTTCTCATTACTTAGGATTGACGCTCGAGAGAAAGCATTTTTCATCAACGCTTTATCAGCGACTACTGATTTATCACCGTCTTTAGGCAA
Source organism: Alteromonadaceae bacterium (assembly GCA_964228145.1). GTDB lineage: Bacteria > Pseudomonadota > Gammaproteobacteria > Enterobacterales > Alteromonadaceae > Pseudobowmanella. The sequence goes on from CAXQZJ010000059.1 coordinate 7,243, forward strand.
TACCCGACGATAATCAGGGAAACGGCCATCAACCAATTTACTGGTGAAAATAAAGTCGTTAGAAAACATGCGAATATGGTTCGCGCCAATTTGAACCTTTAGCTGTTTATCATCGTCTTCGATCAAGCGTTGTATTTCTATCACGCCTTTGCGCGGAATGATCACCTGGCGTACGGGAAGACTTGCTGCCTCATAGGGCATTCGGCACAGGGCTAATCGATGACCATCGGTCGCAACGGTACGAATCACCCCTTCTTCTGTCTCTAGTGACATACCATTAAGATAATACCGTACATCCTGTTGAGCCATCGCGAACTGCGTGCTGTCTATCAATTTTTTCAATTGAGCCTGAGAAACTTCAAATTCTAATTCGCCCTGCCAGTCCTCTAAATTAGGATAATCCGCAGCAGAAAGCGTCGACAGCGTAAAGCGGCTTCGACCAGAACGTAAAGTAGCGCGGCTATCTTCAACCTTAAACTGGACGTCGCTGCCATCAGGCAGGCCACGAACTATATCAACCAGTTTTTTGGCAGGAACCGTGATTTCGCCATCGGAATGTTCTCCGGTTAGCGTCACGTTTGAAATTAACTCCACTTCTAAATCAGTACCTGTTAGCCAAAGTGAACCTTCACTCACTTTTATCAGGACATTGGACAATATGGGTAGAGTATGACGGCGCTCAACCGCACCTGACACCAGTTGCAGCGGTTGTAAGAAATTTTCCCGGCTAATCGTAAATTTCATTAGGTTCTCTTTTTGTTCTTATGATGACAAAGTGCGAATCAAGTTTTGATAGTCTTCTTTAATATCATGACTTTCTTCACGCAGTTGTTCAATCTTTCTGCATGCATGTAGTACTGTCGTGTGATCTCGACCACCAAATGCATCACCTATTTCCGGCAGGCTATGGTTTGTCAGTTCTTTGGCTAACGCCATGGCAACCTGCCTCGGTCTGGCAACACTACGGCTCCGTCGCTTTGATAGGACGTCAGCGACCTTAATCTTATAATACTCAGCAACAGTCTTCTGAATATTATCGATAGTAACCAGTTTTTCTTGCAATGCCAGCAAATCCCGCAAGGCTTCTCTGACAAAATCGATGGTAATTGGACGACCTGTAAAATTCGCATTTGCGATGACGCGATTGAGCGCCCCTTCCAATTCCCGAACGTTGCTGCGCAGTCGTTTAGCAATAAAGAAGGCGACTTCATCAGGTAAATGAATGCGATTCTCCTGAGCTTTACGCATCAGAATCGCAACCCGCGTTTCTAACTCCGGCGGATCAATCGCCATAGTCAAACCCCACCCGAAGCGAGACTTCAACCGATCTTCTACCCCTTCAATCTCTTTAGGGTAACGATCCGAAGTCAGAATGATCTGCTGATTTCCTTCAAGCAGGGAGTTGATAGTATGGAAAAACTCTTCTTGAGAGCGCTCTTTGTTAGCGAAAAATTGAATATCATCGATCAGCAATGCATCTAACGAGCGGTAATAGCGCTTGAATTCTTCTATCGCATTGTTTTGCAGAGACTTAACCATATCCTGAACAAAGCGCTCGGAATGCATGTAAACCACTTTTGCATTTTGCTTGTTGGCCATAATCCCATTACCGACAGCATGCAATAAGTGGGTCTTACCTAATCCCGTTCCACCGTAAATATACAGAGGATTAGAGCTCTTACTGCCCGGATTGTTGGCTACCTGGATCGCTGCAGCCTTGGCCATGTGGTTGGATTTACCTTCGACAAAGTTATCAAACTGATAATTAGGATTGATGTTGCTTTTTGGTACTGAGGGCGACGTCGCATTTGTTTGCGCTGCAGGTTGATTTTTCAATCCTTGTTCCGGCGCTGCAAAAGCGCGATTCATCACCGGCGCTGCTGGCCTGGCCGTCGATACTTCAAAACGCAGCACCGGCGGTTCACCCTGACAAAACTCACCGCACAACGCAGCGATCTGTTCAATGTACTTGTCCTTAACCCAATCTAATACAAAGCGATTAGGTGCAAGCAACGTCATGGTGTTGTTCTGATGATCAGCCTTCAGCGGCCTTATCCACATGCTAAATTGCTGCGTAGGGAGTTCTTGTTGTAGCCTTTCAAGGCATTGGTTCCACAGTGACATGACGCCGAAATCCGTTATTCCATGCGTTCCGCATGGGCTTTTAATTCTTTAATTGGTTGACCAGCTGGCACTGGCTCTCTGCCCTTCCGGCTTTATAATCCGAGATGGCCGAACATTATCGCTCAAAATTATCCACAAGTGCAAATCTGATTCAGCGACTTTCATCCCCCAAGCCTGAAAACTCCAAACAAGTAATTGATTAATATATATTTATTGGACTAATGACATTTAGTTTTTAAGGCTCCTTATTGATAATAAAAGATTCTATAATAATGGTAGCGAGGATAAAAAAGTGGCAAATCCCTTGCTTAGGCGCGGATATCTGTGGATAAACACCCTAGTAGTTATGTAAATATCAACAGGAATAGACCAAAATGTGCATCTTTATTTCACGATCGCAAGGATCTGGCATTGACATAAGGGCTGATGTTCTTTAGTATTCGCCGTCCTTTTTGAGCGGTTAGCGTTCATTAAGTAGTGTAATTAACCTTTAAGCGGCGGACCCGGTAATGAAAAGAACATTTCAACCAAGCAACTTAAAGCGTAAACGTTCACACGGTTTTCGTGCGCGCATGGCGACAAAAAATGGCCGTAAGGTTCTCGCTCGTCGTCGTGCTAAAGGCCGT
>CAXQZJ010000060.1:0-5892 GCA_964228145.1 Alteromonadaceae bacterium
TCATCGATAATGGTACCGTCAAAATCAAACAGCGCTAAGCTCATATCAGTGGATCCTTTTGTCATCCTAAGCTCGACTCCATCATGCCGCCCAATAAACCACGATTGTCATCCTCAACTTGATGACTGCCCAGTCAGATCCTAACCACTATGGACTCTGAATCCGCTATGCGGTTCAGAATGACGAGAAAGAGACCGGCCTTTACTCACTTTCGTCATTCCGGCCTGCGAGCCGGAATCCATTCACTTTAATGCACTTAATCAATCAAAATGACCAGAACATACTTATAACGATAACAAAGTGAATTCCAAATCCGCTGCGCAGTTCAGAATGACAAAGAAATAGAAGTTGTCATTCCGAGCTTGACCCAGAATCTATCACTTACTACGCCTGACCATTGTGGATTCCAAATCAAGTTTGGAATGACGATACCCTAAAGCCAGTGCTTGGATGCCAAATTCGCTGCGCGGTTCACAAAGGCGACGTTACACAAGCTTTTAAAAAAGGCGGCCAATTGGCCGCCTACCTTGTTACTGCTTGTTTTCTTCGTCATCTTGCTGGTTACGCAAGTAACCTGCCGCTTCTTCGACCTCTTTGGCCGTCAGCTTTTGTTGACCTTCACCGGGTATGGCGCGGGATTGCTGGTTAACCTGATGAATGGTGCTGGCGTTAGCCAGGTCAGATTCATTGGTGATCGACGCAATGTTCTCGCGGCCACGCAAGAAGGCGCGAATTTCACCCACGATGTCATCCAACTCACCATCATTTTTATTCATACCCATGATAAAACGAGGTGACTCCAGGTTGTTCATACCACTGGTAGCAAAGATCGAGGTATTGATTCGACTCGTGATGATCCATGGCGTAATACTGCTGCGCACCACAACGTTTTCAGAACGGGTGGAATCGTGAATCGACATGCCAGTAGAAACCTTAGACTCTGTATAAGTGCCTTCTGTCTTCATGAACATTAGCAACGAGCTAAAGGTCATTTCACCCCAAAACATATGGGAGGCATTGTTCATCACGTTGCCCGCAGCACGCACAGTCAGCCAGGCGAACAAAATAAACATCATCGAATTAACCATCTCAACTGCGACATTATTTAAGCCATTAACACCGACGTTGATAAACAAGTCGAGCATTTCTGCTAGTTGTAATCCACCCACATAGAACAACACGGCCGCGACAACGACAGCAACCTGGGCCAACACGGTTAACGACACTTTGGCAGTTTTAGACAGGCTAACACCATCGGTAATGGTAGGCTGTGTTTCTATCAGCAGTTCCCCTTCGAAGCTTCCCTTGCCTTCAGCTTGTTCGTTCAAACGCGGATCAAATTCTGCGTAAATTCGGTTGGGGACTTCACGGTAACGGCGATTAGCCAAAACAATATTTTCAATATTGATGAAAATCTCATTCGGGTGCACCGATTCCTGCATATTGTCGCGAAACTCACTGACTTCGGTTTGGGGAGTCACTTGATTCATGCGCGAGGCCAAGAGTGGCAGGGTCACCACCAGCACAGCCACGACACAGCCGAGCAGCAACGCCAGATTGCCCCATGCACTGAATAGTGCAAAGCTCTGAGTGAATTCGCGGATATTGCTGATGTCACGACCAACTAATTCATCCAAAAAGACGCCCGCGCCCAGAGGCACAACAATCGCTAACCCAATGATGACACCTAAAGACAGGCTACTGGCCTTCGCCAACTGAGAGTTTCCATGGTTATGTATACCTCGAGCTGTTGAGGTCCAGTTCACTACCAGATAAATCAGCAGCAAAATAGACAGAATTGGCATCACAATCTCTTTGGCGACTTCCCCTGCCAGTCCATTACTGACGAGGAACCAGACAATGACATATGCCAGTAACGCCACTAAAAAGGTCGCCCCCATGGCAATAATTTCTTGGGCCAAGTGGCGCAGCGGAAACGGCATAAAGGTCAATTTAGGTAAAATGGTATGTACCAGACGCGCCAGCCAGCCCCGTGGCTCTTCGAATGTGGTGTTACGCCGGCCCATCAACATAGCGTGTAAGCCTTCCTTGCTATACAACAAGGCACCTTTTTCGGCTTGTGCCGCGTCTTGCTCTGATTTTGAAAAATTGTAGGCCAGTGAGGTAGGTACAGTACGCCCAACGAAAAAACGCATTAGCTGCAAAATACCCACTGCAGTGTGCTTTATACCGGAGACAATCAGCACAAACGCGACACCCAGCATGGTGTAACCGTGAACTTTGTTGGTTGCAAACAAGTCAGGAACCTGAATTACTGCGTAGATGGCCAGCGCCAATACCAATAAGCCACCGATAGCCCGAATTAAACCTTCGGTCTTAAAGGGGTTAGAAATGCCCAGCGTCTGTGAGCCAAAATCATATGCCATGAGGGAAAATCCTTAATACTTCATTCCTGCATGGGAATATAAAGCGAATAACTTACTGATTCCAGCTTAAATAGCGTAATTGTCCTGTGTTATTGCCTCATTCACCTGATATTCATCCGTAGTAGCAGCCCGCGTTTTTTTGCGGCTCTGTACTTTCACTTGATCGCAATGCGTCCAGCGTCAGAATTTTTTACATATTCCAGAATAAAAAATCTTCAATTAAAATAACACGCTGTTTTTTAACATTAAATTAACATGGTGCAGAACTTGCTTTAGTTGGTCCGAACAAATTAAAAGGGAATGCAATACATGTTAAAGAAGACTCTACTCCTCTCATGCAGCACCTTGATGTTGTCCTTCACAGCGAACGCTGGATTAATCGGACATTGGGAATTTAACGCAGACGCTCCGCTGGCTGATTCCACTGGGAATTTTGACGATTTAACCCTAACCGGGGCGAGCGTCGTTGATGGTTCGTTAATAATGAATGGCACCTGGGCACAGGCAGATCGTAACTCCAGTGATACCATCACAAACAAAACCCTGATTTCATGGGTAACGCTGACAGACCTTAATAGAGGCGGGGGCAGTGCATTGACGTTGGACACCCAAGGCGTCGATATTTTTGATGCTATCGTATGGAATGAACGTAACACTGGCTGGATGAATGGTAGCAACAGCTTTACCCGCTCAACAGGTGATGAAATCGATCTTTCAACCACCGTTGAAAATGTCGAACAAATGCTGGCCATCACGCACTCGGTGACCGGCTCTACAGTCACCGTGAATTTATATATTGATGGTGTACTACAAGACTCCGACACCTACTCAGCCGTGGCCAGCTATGGTTCAAATGCAGAAATATTGTTTGGAACCCGACACACTAATCCGGGCCCCGTTGGCAACAACTTCGCTGGGCGCGTCTCTGAAGCCCGACTCTATGACACAGCATTAACTGAACAGGAACTCATGGCGTTGATGGTGCCAAATGACAACAACCCTGATCCTATCCCAACACCGCCTGTCATCGCTTTATTTATGACCGGTCTAACCTTGCTTGTGGGACATCGCTATAAGCGTAAGTAAGCCAAGGTATCACTATAAGGCTGGCAACGTGCCAGCCTTTTTTGTTGCTACATGGCGGGTTTCAAATATGATTCAGAGGAATAACAGTCATTGATATTATTCCACCGCAAAGAAAGAAGCCGTCATTCCTGACGGCTCTCGGGACGTGTCACAAGTGACGGGGATATTCGTAACACTAACTACACTGTAGTACGCATTTAGCAGAAAGACAGTTCAGTCTAATGTCAATCGTCGTAAATCCTCTGCAAGTCCACTTTCAGGGCGCTCAATAATCCGACCCAATTCCTGATCTCCATCAAGCAGATAAATAGTCGGCGTGTACTTTAGATCGTGCTTTTCGGCCAGTCCCTGGGGGTCGCGTTTATCGTAATCTACCGCCACTAACTTCAGACCTTGCAACTCCACCCCTGATTGTTCAATCAATTTTAATAACCGGGGTACCTCGCGCGCACTGTCATGGCACCAGTACCCGAATAGCACTAACAGGGTTTTACCCTCCAGTGCCTGCATCTTTGATAGTGCATCGGCAGAGGGCTGATAAGCATCATAGCTGTGACGAAACTCTGGGTTTTGCAAAACATCAGTACTGTTTACCGGGCCGGTAACCAGAGAGTGTGGGGTCTCGGCATTCGGCGCTGAACATGCCATCAGGGCAGTCAAAGTGATCCCGACTAAAAATTTTTTCATATCTATTTCCTGGGTTTACTGCTTGGCTCATAGTAGCCTTGTGAGAAAAAACAGAGCAAGCACAATGCAAAAATACTCAGCAATCGTTCTTGGCGCTACAGGGTTGGTAGGTAAGCAGCTCGTTCATCAGCTACTCAGTGACGCACGTTATACCTCAGTTACCTTGCTGGTCAGACGCCCGCTGGCGGCGGATATGTTTGCAGATCCCAACAACAAATTACAGGTTATCGTCGCAGATTTCGAACAGTTAGATGATTACCAAGGCTATTTCAGCGTCGATCATGTCTATGTCTGTTTAGGCACCACGATAAAAAAAGCCGGCAGCCGGGCTGCTTTTCGTCACGTTGATTTTGAATTGGTCCATCAGGCCGCTCAATATGCCCGCGCCAATCACTGCAAGAGCTTTGTTTGGGTGTCATCCGTTGATGCGAACGCCAACAGTCGTAGCTTTTATTTACGGGTAAAAGGCGAACTCGAAAACGCGATATTCTCCATGCCAGGTCTGGAAAATGCTTCCGCAGTGCGGCCTTCATTATTAGTCGGTGACCGTGATGAGCACCGCCCTGGCGAACAATTCGCAATCAACGTGGGGAAAATTATTCGCCCCTTGATGGTGGGGCCACTGCGAAAATATCGCCCAGTACATGCCAGCGATGTTGCAGCCAGAATGATTGTCCTGCAACAATTTTAATGGCAAGCGCCAACCACCTTCATGATACCGGGACGTTAGTGGTATCCGGTTTGAACAACGACCAGCTTATGTAACACAGCGCCACCAGTGCCAAAAAGAAGCAGTAATACACATAAGGAATCAACGCCGTTGGTGCAATGCTAAAACTGGCAGCGAGCAATAGCGCCTGCGCACCATACGGCAGTAACCCCTGTACTATGCAGGAAAAAATATCCAATAAACTAGCACTGCGTTTAGGCGAGATATCACCATGCTCAGCCAGCTTCTTTGCGGTATCACCTGCCACGATGATCGATACTGTATTGTTGGCAACACACGCATTGGTAATCGAAATCAGACCGGCAATGGCCAGACTGTGACTGGCTTGATTTCGCTGCGACAAGCGGGCCGCCAGTTTTTGCAATGACACGACAATAAATTGCAAGCCCCCTTGACGGCGCATGAGTTCACCCAGGCCTCCCATTAGCAGCGACAGTAAGAAAATCTCCTGCATCTGAGAAAAACCTGTATAAATATCCTGGCCGATATTACTCAGGGCATAGTCAGCTTGCCAAACGCCCATAACCACACTGGCTATGATACCCAGCAGCAAAACAGCAAACACGTTGACCCCACTGATCGCCAATAGCAATATCAGCACATAGGGCAACGCTAACCAGGGATTCGCAGCTTCAACAACAGAGTTTTGTGATGTTGGCGATAACCCGGCGAGCAATAATAGTGTTATCAAGGCGGCTGGCAGAGCAAAGCGCAAGTTTTCAATCAGTTTGTCGCGCATTTCACAGCCCTGGGTACGGGTCGCGGCGATCGTGGTATCGGAGATAATCGACAAGTTATCACCAAAGATCGCACCGCTCATCAACACACCTGCCATCAAGGGCGCAGGAATACCGGTCGCCTCACATATGCCCAGTCCTATCGGCGCCATCGCCGCAAGTGTGCCCATGGACGTGCCCATTGCCGTAGCGACAAATGCCGCGAGCAAGAAAATACCGGGCAACACCCATTGTTCGGGGATAAGACTCAATCCCAGCGCGACAG
>CAXQZJ010000061.1:0-31807 GCA_964228145.1 Alteromonadaceae bacterium
GGGGTCTCTGACGATCAGGAGCTGACGGGTATTTTTTAACGCAATGGCAGCATCATCCGAAAACAACAAGTGTCCCCAGCTTAATTTTGGGTGTTGGTTATCGAACGCTGCCAAATTATTGCGCAGCGTTGGCAGTTGCACAAAGTCCTGGTGATATTGTTGTTCGACGGGCACAAACATTCTGAAAATGTTGCGGGTTAAATGGGTTCCGCATTTGGGCACCGAATTAATAAAAACATTGTGTTGCAGTGGTACTTGCTCAAATTCTCTGTTTCGATCGTTGAGGTTGTCCGGTTTGGCATAAATTTTAGGCATAAGGATCCTGCTTCAGCCTGGGTATCCAGTTTGTTCAATTATATCGGCATGCATTAAAACAAAAAAAAGCCGACAGATGTCGGCTTTTTTATCTTCGCATCTCTTAGAACTTGTATTTCAGGTTCATAAAGATACGGCGTCCGAACCAATCATATTGGCTATAGAACGCTGAGTTACCCTGTGTATTCAACTCACCCAAATTCAGGGTAGAAACACGTGGCGGCTCTTTATCTGTTGCGTTCGCAACACCTAAGATAGCCGTCAAGCCATTGTCAAAGTTGTACGACGCAGAGATTGAGTGATACAGGAAGCTAGGTGCACTTAATACCACGTCCACTTCTTCGCCATATACAGTTGCGGTGTTGCCACCATAACTTTCATGGTTTGACACGCTACCAATGTAGTTAGCACGCCAGTTTACCGACCAGTTATCACGACCAAAGCTGATGTTGTAGCTGGCTACGTGCTCTGGATCACCAAACTCACCGTTAGATGACTGTACCGTGTCTTCAAACAAGCCACGTGCAGACTCAATCTGGAACGTATGCTGGGTGTCAAAGCGGAAATCATATCCTTCGATGTCAGTGTTGTATGACAAAGCTACGTCATAACCACGGTTACGCTGCAGTGCAATGTTAATGAACTGGTCACGTACTTCTTCGATACGGTTGTCGGTAGCGTTACGGTCAAACTGTGCACACAGTGGATCGGTTGTAAAGAACTCAGAGTTATAGCACTGATAAACGATGTTTGCAGCGCCCAACTGAGTTACTTCGCCTTCGATCAGGAAGTCAAAATAATCAACTGACACACTTAGGTCGGCAAACTCTGGTGTCCAGATAATACCTGCAGTTTTTGCTACAGACGTTTCTGGCTCAAGTACGCCTAAACCACCACCGGTAACTGTAGTAACAGAGATTGAACCGCCATTGTAATCACCCGGAATACCATCAGCGGCACAGTTGTCACCTACGCGTTGAGGTAATTCATTGTTGCCAACTTTTTCTGCCCAGTTAATACATGGATCCACTGAACGCTGACCAAGGAAGCCAGTCTGGTTACCCAAGTACAGTTCAAACAAGGCCGGAGCGCGGAATGACGTACCACGAGATGCACGAATACGCACACCAGCACCCACATCCCAGTTCAAGCCAACTTTAAAGGTAGTATCACTGCCTGAGGACTTCACGTCTGTGTAGCGTGCTGACATTTCCAGATCAACAAACTCTGCGAACGGAACACCTTCAATAACCGGAACTTTTAACTCAGTGAAAATCGCCTTAGTTTGGTCAGAGCCCGCGGTGATACCTGCAGCAGATGAACCCCAGGTATTTTGTGCCAAAGTAACTTCTCCTGGCGTGTCGAGGATCTCATCACGCTGGAACTGCACACCGAATAACATACCAATATCACCCGCTGGTAGTTCGAAGCCATAACCAGACACGAACGCCTCTAAAGTCTTCTGCGTGTACTGGGTACTACCAGTTTCACGACCGAATAAGAAGTTCGCTACTTCCGGAGACACATTACCTGCGAGGAACTGTGGGTCCAGCCAAGGGATATCAATACAGTCTACGCCACGCACTGAGGTTTGGGTTCCAACACATGAACCGGTGCCGAACTTGGTATCTTCAATTGCGTCGTCATAAATCAAGTCGGAGCTGTACTCACCGTCTGACTTACTGTATTGATATGACACATCGTAATACCAGTCGCTGTCACCAATATCGCCGGTAATGCCCGCGACGATACGCTGATAATCAACGGTAATTTCAGAGCTATTGTGGTCCGTAATTGGTGTCGGGCTCAACCACTGAGCACCGGTCCAGCCTTCACTCAGGCTGCTACCAGCGAAGAAATCTTCATTATAGATATAAGTCCAGAACTGACGATAGCCATTGTACTGAGTGGTACGACGGTTCAACAACGCTTCACCGTATACCTGGTGCTTGTCGTTTAAGTCCATCTCGCCTTGTGCAAAAACGGTAACACGCTCCATCTCAGGGTTAAGAGACTCTAAGTCCTGGAAGGGGTGGTCAGCATTGGTCACGGCCATTGAATCACGGTCGTAAGCAACCGGGAACCAGCCCGGAGGTGTACTCATGTGTTCAGGGTTATTCGGATCTGGATCAAAGCCAGGGATATAGTTACCTAAGTCGCCATCATAGTCATACTGGGCTTTTGATCCCCCCGGCACGTTGCTATCGCTTGCGTAATCGTAGATCCAAACGTGGCCCCACAGCAGGTCGTTACAGTGGTAGCTGCCCGTACGCGGGTCTACGATGTCACGACGCTCGTTGGTGCCTGGCGCAAATACATATTGCTCACCACATTTGAAGAAATCACGATCGCCTTTAGCCAGCTCGTACTGCTTGTTGTAGTCAGCAGTAATACGGAAACTGCCGTTATCCAGCGCTTTGCCCCAAGTACCGCTTAGGCGCATTTGTTCGCCGCCCGACTCAGTCGGTTGCGAATAAAATGCATCAATCTCACCACCTTCACCTTTTTTGGTGATGATGTTAACTACACCGGCTACGGCATCTGAACCATAGATAGATGATGCGCCATCCTTAAGGATTTCAACCCGCTCAATCATAGAGATAGGCAGTACGTTAAAGTCGAATGAGCTTACACCGCCACGGGTACCCGCAGGACCTGCACGACGGCCATTTAACAGAACCAATGTGCGGTTAGCACCTAAGCCACGCAGAGACAGGGTTTGAGAACCTGCTCCACCGTTAGTATTAAATGCGATGGATGATGCAGCGGTTACCTGTGGTGAGCCTGCCGCTACGGTTGATGACTGCAGTAAGTCACCAATAGTGGCAATACCTTGGTCAACGGCAGTGTCTGCCATAATGATATCGACCGGGCGCGCTTCATCGAAGCCGCCGCTACGAATACGTGAACCGGTTACAATAATTTTTTCCGGTTCCGCCTCAGCTTGTTCGTCAGTTGTTTGCTCGGCTTCCTGTGCCAGCATAGAAGTTGATGTAAGTAGTGCGCCCATTGCCAGTGCAACGGGTTTTAACTTAAACCACGTCTCAGAATTTGACATCTAGTTCTCCAGATTGTTTTCCACGTTGTCAGGTCAGGATATAAAGACGCCATCTTGCGCTTTTATCCTTTGTGATAATGATTGGTTAAATTGACCCGCAGAGACGGTACTAAGAAACTGCGCTGGAGAAAAGGATGTTAAGTTAAAAACGGAATAAAAAAATGCCGAAATCGGTAAATTTCGGCATTTTTTATTAACATATTGTTAATGGAGCAGATATCTACTAGCTGTTGACGAATTCAACACCAATTTTAATGTCACCGCGCAAGCCATCTAACATGTCGGTTTTGGCTTTTTGTTCGAATTCGCTCAACTCACCGTAAGGTAGGATTTCTTCAACGCCATTTGCCCCCAAGCGTACCGGGTGTGCAAAGAAGGCGGCATCATCCGAGTCAACCTGAACATACGTGTATTCAACAACATTGTCCCCACGCATTGCTGCGACCAATGATAAACAGAAACGTGCCGCTGCCTGCCCCATAGATAAGGTTGCAGAACCACCACCCGCTTTTGCTTCAACCACTTCAGTTCCGGCGTTCTGAATACGGTGAGTCAGTGCACTGACTTCTTCATCAGAGAAACTGACACCTTCTACTTGTGACAACAGAGGCAAAATCGTAGTGCCTGAGTGACCACCGATGACAGGAACATGCACATTTTCCGGGTTTAAGCCTTTCACTTCAGCAACAAAGGTTTCCGCACGAATTACGTCTAACGTGGTAACACCGAACAATTTGTTCTTGTCATACACACCTTTGGCTTTCAACGTCTCAGCGGCAATTGCTACAGTGGTGTTAACCGGATTGGTGATGATACCAATACAGGCATCAGGACAGTGATCCGCACAACCTTCAACCAGAGTCTTCACGATACCCGCGTTGATGTTAAACAAGTCGGAACGATCCATACCAGGTTTACGTGGTACGCCAGCTGGAATCAAAACAATATTGGTGCCTTTCAGCGCATCAGCCAGATCATCTTTACCGTGGCCGGTCACCTTCACATCCGTTGGGATGTGGCTTAAGTCAACCGCGACACCCGGAACGACCGGTGCTACGTCATATAACGCCAGCTCAGAGCCTGCTGGCAGTTGCGTTTTTAATAACAAAGACAGGGCTTGACCTATCCCGCCTGCAGCACCTAAGACCGCTACTTTCATTTCATTCTCCTATGGATGGTGAATCGCTATATTTCTGCGGGTTGCAACACTAGAGCAATGATAGATTAAATACAACTGGTTACCGACCAAAGTTGCACAGTTTTCACTAAATTTGTTCAATAATCGTGCATAAAAACCTGTAAAATTTGCTTAAAAATGCAGCTTTATGCAAAATGGCGCCCGAACAATAGCCGGACTCAATTATGTCAACCACCAAGCAAGACGCTCTGATTAAATCGTTTAAAGATATTTTAAAAGGTGAAAACCTGGGATCTCAGGGAGAGATCGTTGATGCACTCAAGGACTTAGGGTTTGATAACATCAGCCAGTCCAAGGTATCGCGCATGTTGAGCAAGTATGGTGCGGTGCGCACTCGAAACGCCAAAGGTCAGATGGTTTATTGTCTGCCCCCTGAATTAGGCATGCCTACCGCGAAGAGCCCACTCAAGCAGTTAGTGCTGGATATCGTTCATAATAATGTGATGATCATTATCCGTACCAGCCCCGGAGCGGCCCAGTTGATCGCCCGCCTGCTAGATTCACTCAATCCCAGCGATGGCGTATTAGGAACTATTGCAGGCGACGACACCATTTTTATTGCACCTGCAGACGTTAACCAAATTGAAAAAACCTTGCGATTGGTCGAAGAGTTATTCGAAAACGTCTAAAGACGAAGATCAACCCATACCAAGCGGTGATCAGAGGAGACTTTTCGTGACTTCACCCATTGGTGACCTTTTTCGTTAGTGACCGGCCAAAATACGCCGCTATCAAGAACCTCAAGCCCCTGTGCCGAGGGCAGCACATAGTCAGCCCGCATTCCCCAGGATGCGGTATGTGCATCGGAATAGGGATCATCGGGTCGATTGATTTTTGCGCCCTGACTTACCGGCCGGACATCGTTAATAGCGCTCAGAGATAGCAAGGCTTTGATTGCCGCTCGGCGGCCATCACCTTGTTCTCTGGATGCATTCAGGTCCCCCATCACCACAAACTGCTGTCCCATGAATCCACCCCGATTTCCCTGATCGTCATAGAAGTAGTCGTGCTGATTCAGGTAATCCACCCAGAATCTTACTTCGTCATGGTTGCGGGCACCGTTGCGATCTTCTGGTCCGTCAAATACTGGCGGCGTGGGGTGACTGGCTAATATATGGAGGTTTGTATCCCCGATGACAACGGGTACATCCCAGTGGGACTTCGAACTTAAGCGTAATCGGGACATCGCATGATCGGTATAATAGGCGCTACCGTCAGGATTCTTTATGCTCGCAAGCGCATTATCTGGCATATCTTTCCACAGAAAATGTTGAAAGGTGCGAACCCGTGGGTAATCAATCGGAAAGCGACTAAGTAGCAGCATACCGTAGTGGCCGGGATAAAAACCAAAACCAAAAAGCCGTGCAATGCTGTCATCCCGAGTCAGCGCAAAATCAGTCTTCACTCCGGTATTCACCGGGGCACTGTAGTGGTAGTTATAGTCAATCCCCTCGGAATGTACGTCTCTTTGGCTGAGTATCTGCTTAAAAAGCCCTATAGCCTGTTCTGGGTTTTGAGTGTAATCAAACTCATTAATCAACAACACGTCTGGCCTGACATGACGAATAATTGCAGCCACATTGTCGATTTGCGGATGCCTTTGCGCTAATGCCACCAGCAATTCCTGTCCGCTTGGGGTTTCATCTTTGGCCACATAATTGGTGCCGTCCATGCTTGCATTAAAGGTCGCAACTCTTAATGCCGGCCGTTGTGGCTCTATTGCCATAGTCACCTCACTAACAACCAAAAAAATAAAAAATAACCGCCACATGCCTTTTCCTGTTGAGTGCACTGAGTAGGTTAAGCTTAAACAAAAAAGGCCAGCTTACATAGCTGGCCTTTTATCAGGATTTAAAACAGGTTCTTAGAACTTGTATTTAACACCTACACGGATTTGCCACAGTGAAGTACGTGCATATGCAGACTCTTCTGATACGTCAAATACGTCAGTGATGGTGTAAGTACCGTCATCGTTCATGTTCGCTTCAACTACAGAGTCGTTGTTGAATGGACCACGCTTCTGGATACCCCACTCGTCGTTCAGGAAGTTACCCACGTTCTTCAGTACGAAGAACAGGTTACCGCGGTGACCTTCCATGAAACCAGGGATGTCTTGGTCGATACGCAGGTCGAAACGCGTTGTAGAGCTAGACTCTTGAGAGTTACGTGGAACAATTTGACCACGGTACTCTTCCAAGCCGTTCTCAGCAACGAAGTTATCGAACGCAGTTTGTACTTCAGGGCTTGAGAAAGTCACATCAGTACCGTACTGGTCGAAGCTTGGTACGTACAACAATGAACGGAAGTCGTTCAGGTCAGTACCTGGCTCGAAGCTGTTAAAGGTGAACGAGTAGTTACGGCCAGATTTGTGGTTACCGAACAATGAGAAGCGCGTGTTGTAACCATCGAAGAACTCAGCGGTATAACGCAGGCTCAACGTAAAGTTGTGCGGGATCTCATAGTTTGACGTGGTAACACCCGGGTTGTTCTGGTCATCCGTTGAGAAACCAGTGTAGTTCGAGTACGCAACAGAGCTGGTCATTGGGCTGACTTCTTTAGCGCGGTTGTAGGCATAACCTAACTGAGCACTCAAACCGAAGTCATAATCTTTCTTAACAGCGAAAGAGAAGGTTGTTGCAGAACCGTCATCATCAGCGTTAGTCAACAGTAAGTCACTGTAGCGGCTGTTACGACGGTAAGTACCACCTTCACCGTCGTCGAAAGACACGTTCTCATAAATAGCACGGCCGTCGATGGTGTCCATGCCAGTATCCTGGATAGCCAGGTTACGGATTAAGGCAGAGTTTTTCTTCTTGGTGTACAACAAGTCAGCAGAGAATACATAGCTGTCTTCAGTCTCATAAGTGAAACCAATGTTGTACTTCCACTCAGCAGGCATATCGAAGTTAGGATCGATTGCATTAGTGGAAGGCTCTGCACCCAGTGGCGCGTCACCCGTAGTTACCTGGTCGTACATTTCTTTCAGAGGTGAGTAGATATAACCCAGTTCAGGGTTTTGTAACTCACGGTCGAACAGGTTAGATACGTTACCACGGTAAGTATCGATGTTAGTTACACCGTCATTTGAGTAGCTGTTTGACAACCAAACATTCGGGTTACCACCTGAGTAAAGGCCGATACCACCACGAAGTTCCATGCTGTCATCAATCGCCCAGTTGAAGCCAAAGCGAGGCTGAAGCAAATCTTTACCGTCAAAGGTAGAAGTATTGGCGAAACCGTAACGCTCTTCGAACAATTGGTTGTAGTTTGGCTTGTCTGAACTGCTGATCCAGTCATAACGTAAACCAAACATCAGCGTCCAATCGTCTAACAACCACTCGTCCTGGATGTACGCAGTGTGCGTAGAGTAAGAGAAGTTAGCTGCTGCATCAGCTGGGTTATTAGTACCCGCGCCGCTGTTGTAATAGATGTCATCTACCCAGCCATTTTCAAAGTCATCAAGACCTGATACGCCGCCCAATACGTTGTGACCGAAGTCACCACCGAAACGGTATTCACCGATGGTGTGCTGCATGAACAGGTTATATACGTCTAAGCTCTCAGTCTCATAACCACCAGTAATGGTGTGATCATCCATGTAGTAAGTACCGGCGATCTTTAACGTCGTGTTTTCCCAATCCAATTCGTTGGTTTGACGAGAATCATCCGGACCGATGAAGATAGTACCGCCGTTAGACAGTGAAGAAATCTGTACTTCACCGAAACCACTCGCGGCATCAGTTGATTCTTGTGTGTTATCCAGCTTGATGTGGCCAACACGGATTTCAGTCGAGAAGTTGTCTGTCCAGTCTGAGTACAAAGAGGCTACAACAGAGTTCAGTTCTGCGCCTTTCTTGTAGAAGTGGTTAGACAGCGTCAAGCGGCTGCTGCTTTCGTCTGACTGGTCAATAATGAAACCATCATTGTAGTTATAAACCAATGACGCACGGTGCATATCATTGATGTTCCAGTCTAACTTAACCAACAACTTATCATCTTCTACCGGTGCAGAAGCTGGCATGCCACCGGCGTCGTAGTTATAGACGTCACGAGCGATTTGAATCGCACGGTTAACTTCTTCCATGGTCACACGACCACTGGTTAATGCTTCGTAAGTGAATACCTGAGCACCTTCCAGCTTCTCGTAAGATACGAAACCGAACAAGGTGTCTTTCAGGATTGGGAAGCCAACATTGAAGCCATAACGCTTGATGTCGTAGTCACCCAGGTCTTGCTTAGCACCGTCCAATTCGTCGCCTTGTAGGCTGTCGCTGGTGTAGTCAAAGAACACACCGCCGTGGATTTCATTGGTGCCTGACTTGGTTACCGCGTTAACGTTACAACCAGTGAAACCACCGTACTGAACGTCGAATGGCGCAATTTCAACAGCAACCTGATCGATTGCATCGAAAGAGAATGGCATACGCTGAGTCGGATAGCCATTGTAATTAAGACCGAAGCTGTCGTTCATACGAACGCCGTCAATAGTCAGACTTGAGAAGCGCGGGTGGCTACCTGCACAGATAATCGACTCATCGCCATTATCTTCAGAAATGCTGATACGCGGATCAACACGAACTAAGTCTTTAATGTCACGGTCAGCTGAAGGTGCAGTCTGCAAATCTTCTAAGCTGAAAGTGGTGCCCGGGCTGGTTTTACCGAATTCTACGCTGCTGATTTGTGAAGCAGTAACAGAAATACGTTCAACGTTGCTCTCTGCACTTAGCGTCAGGTTAAGAGGCAGGGCTTCACCCAGAGTCAGATAGACATCTGTTACCGTGGTGTCTTCAAAACGGTCAGAGTCAACTTCGATGGTGTAAGGACCACCTACACGCAAACCCTTAGCGCTGAATTGTCCAGCGTCGTTTACCACTGCTACCTTCACTGTACCTGACGGTACGTGGCGGATAGTCAGGACCGTACCAGCTGCAGCATTGCCCTGAGGACCAACGATGCTACCAGTGATGCTTGAAGACGTTTCTTGTGCAAACGCACTGGTTGCCATACCTACAGATAAAGCAACAGCAGCAGCTACACGAGATAACTTAGCCTTATGTGTCATTTTAGTTTTCCTAGTTGAGTAAGAACTTTTATTTACGTTTTTGAAATCGCGCACACTCTAATACACAAGTGTTACGCTTTTGCTACGTATTAATAATCTTTGGGCGCAAAATTTAACCAGTATATTATTACAAAATTATGACATCCGAAATTCCAATTTGTATGGAAATGTGATTTTTCCCTTACAAAAAGTAATGATATCTATACATTTTCCCGACATTTTCATGCCAATCTAGGATTTTGATTATTTATTAACTGACTTTTTTACCCTTCGCTGGTAACCTTAGCGCCGGTTTTCGGTCATCATTTCAGGTTATGAGTCAGTCGCATATTATCGCTATATCCGGAGCATCCGGATCGGGTAAATCATTATTTACCGCAACTCTCCAGCAAGAACTTAAAGAATCAGGGGCTGACGTACTGGTTTTATGCGAAGACCATTACTACCGCGACCAGTCTCATATGGCGCTCGAAGAGCGTGAGAAAACCAACTATGACCACCCTGACGCGTTTGAGCACAGTTTGCTTGCTCGGCACTTACAAGATCTTAAAAAAGGCCAGCAAATTGATTACCCCAGTTACTGCTATAAAACCCACACTCGGGTAACAGAAACACAAAAACTCAGTGGTAAGCCAGTCATCATCGTCGAAGGTATTATGCTGCTGGCCAGCGAGCAACTTCTTCCGCTATTCGACCTCACTGTATTTATGGACACGGAACTGGATATTTGTCTGTTACGACGCATCCAACGTGACATCATCAGCCGTGGTCGAACGATAGAATCAGTTGCAGAGCAGTATAAAAAGACGGTAAAACCTATGTACCATCAATTTATACAACCCTGTCGTCACAAAGCGAACATCGTGGTGACCAAAGGCGGTAAAAACCGTCCTGCCTTGGATGTGATCAAAGCCCACATCCATCAGGCATTACAACAACAATAAGGATTACCCTATGACAAGCCTTCTTGGCATTGCCGTAATACTGGCGATGGCGTACTTGCTGTCGGCCAACCGCAAAAACATCAACTGGCGCACCGTAGGGGGCGCCTTTGCAATTCAGGCGATTATCGGCGCGCTGATTTTGTATTGGCCACAAGGTGCCAAAGCCCTCGACGCAGTCACCGTTTTTGTTGCCAATATCATCAGCTACAGTAACGAAGGCATTGAATTCATGTTCGGTCCGGTAGGCGACAAGTCACTGGGCTTTATGTTCGCGTTCAATGTTCTACCTGTTATCGTGTTCTTTTCTGCACTGATCACCGTGCTATATCATTTGGGCGTGATGGCGTGGATTATTCGTTTAATCGGCGGATTTTTACAGCTGGTATTGCGTACCAGCCGACCTGAATCCATGTCAGCGGCAGCGAACATTTTCGTCGGCCAAACCGAAGCGCCACTCGTGGTAAAACCCTTTATTCCTTCAATGACGCGTTCAGAATTATTTGCCGTGATGGTCGGCGGGCTGGCCTCTATTGCTGGCTCAGTTATGGCCGGTTATGCGAATATGGGTGTGGAACTAAAATACTTGTTAGCAGCGAGCTTTATGGCCGCGCCGGCGGGCCTGTTGATGGCAAAAATTATTATGCCAGAAACCGAAAAAACCAAAAATGATGTTGAAGATTTGCAGGAATCGGAAGACAAATACGCTAACATTTTTGAAGCTGCGGCCAGTGGCGCCGCCTCTGGGATGCAGTTGGCCTTAAACGTTGGCGCCATGTTGTTAGCATTTGTCGCCCTGATCGCCTTGCTCAACGGTATTATTGGCGGCGTTGGCGGCTGGTTTGGCATGCCCGATTTAACCTTTGAAGTGATTCTCGGTTACTTGTTCCAACCCCTGGCGTGGGCGCTGGGTGTGCCGTGGGAAGAGGCCAATATTGCCGGTAGCTTTATTGGACAGAAAGTGGTGGTTAATGAATTTGTTGCTTACCTCAGTTTTGTCGACTTGCAAGGTGAGTTGTCCCCCATCACTCAGGCCATTGTCACTTTTGCGCTATGTGGGTTCGCCAACTTCTCGTCGATTGCCATCCTGATGGGTGGTATCGGTGCGCTGGCTCCCAATCGCCGCTCTGAAATTGCACAACTGGGTTTGCGCGCAGTGGTCGCTGCCACCCTGGCCAATCTCATGAGTGCAGCATTGGCTGGCCTGTATTTATCTATTTAAATACGACAAAAAGCTGATCCTGAACAATAATTCAGGGTTAGCTTGTCGCTAGACTTATCGCGTTTAACATATTCAAACGAAATTTAGGATACGCTACATGAAACTTGTCGCTGTTGATTATCAGTCGGACGACGCTGCAAAAGCGTTTGTCGAGTCTCTTCGTCAGACCGGATTTGGCGTGTTAAAGAACCACCCTCTGAAGCAAAAAATGGTCGATACTATTTATGCTGCAGCCGAGGCTTTCTTTAATAAAGAAGAAAAACACCAGTATCGTTACAACGTTGGTACGCAAGATGGGTATTTTCCACCCGACGTATCAGAAGTGGCGAAGGGCCATAAAGTCAAAGACATTAAAGAGTACTTCCATTATTACCCATGGGGCCAATGCCCCGATGAGTTGAAACCTTACCTGGAAGAGTATTATAAGCTGGCCAACCAGTTAGCAACCGAACTCCTTAACTGGATCGAAGAACATTCGCCAAAAGAAGTTGCTGCCAAATATTTTGAGCCCCTGTCCAGCATGATAGAAGGCTCGGACCAGACCTTGTTGCGCGTACTGCATTATCCGCCCCTGAAAGGTGATGAAGAACCCGACGCGATTCGTGCCGCAGCCCATGAAGATATTAATCTGATCACCATTTTACCTGCAGCCAATGAGCCGGGTTTACAGGTGAAGGGAACGGCGGATGAGTGGATTGATGTACCTTGTGATTTCGGTAATTTGATCGTCAATATCGGCGATATGTTGCAAGAAGCCTCTGGAGGGTATTTCCCCTCGACCACTCACCGGGTGGTGAATCCAGAGGGTCAGGATACCTCTAAAGCACGTATCTCATTGCCGCTGTTCTTGCATCCACGCCCTGACGTAAAATTGTCAGAGCGTCATACTGCAGGTACCTACTTACGTGAGCGTTTAGAAGAGTTAGGCGTCGTATAAAGGGTTTGTTTTAGCCCGCACAGAATTGTGAATTAAGGACCTTTCCGCTATGGTGAGGTCCTTTTTATTTTCAGCCCTTTTAAAAAAGTGAGTGTGATGAAAAAATCGTTACTTGCCCTGTTGTTCGCTGTGACTGCACCTGTCGTTGCTGCAGCCGAACCAGAAAAACCGAAACTGATTGTTCAGATAACCGTCGATCAGCTACGCGGTGATTTACTTACCCGTTATCAAAACAACTTCGTTGACCGCCGATGGCAGCGTGGCTTCAAGCGTTTTTTAGAAGATGGCACCCTGTATACCAATGCTCACTATCGTCACTCTGCGACCCTGACCGCAGTCGGTCACGCCACACTGGCAACTGGTGCTATTCCCTCTCAACACGGTTTAGTCTCAAATGGCTGGTATGACAGAGCGTCGGCGTCAAACATGTATTGTGTCGCAGATAAAAATGTCAGCTTATTAGGTGCAGAGGGCTACAGTGCGTCCGCTGCTAACCTGACGGCATCGACCTTTTCTGATGAGTTATACCTGGCAACCAATGGTAAAGCTAAGGTTTTTGCTGTCTCAATTAAAGACCGCGGTGCCGTACTGACTGGCGGCCATAAAGGTAAATCTTTTTGGTATGACAAAAAAACCGGCAATATGGTGACCAGCAGTTACTATTACGAGGCAATGCCAGCCTTCGCTGACGAATTCAATCAAGCCGGCCATAAAGACGCGTACTTGGGAAAAACCTGGTCATTGATGCAGGACGAAGACAAATACCTGAATGATGACAGCAATCAGCTTTTCCAGATGCCACCCAAGGGCTTCAATCTGGGCTTTCCCCATAAAATTGCAGACCAAGCCAATGCAGATTATTACAGCATGCTTACGTTCACCCCTTTTGGTGATGAACTGACTGCCCGTTTCGCTAAACACATTATTTCCACTCAGGATCTGGGTGATGACGAGATTACTGATTACCTGTCGATCAGTTTTTCTGTTAATGACTATGTGGGCCACAGGTTTGGTCCCTACAGCCGCGAAGCCGAGGACAATTTATTGCACTTAGATAGGACAATGGCGGACTTGTTTGCCTTCTTGGATAAGGAGATTGGTCTCCAGCATGTGTTAGTTGTGCTGTCCGCCGACCATGGTGTTGACGCAATCCCGGAATATAAAAAGCAACGTACCGGTTTAGGCTTTCGCGCCAAAGCCGACGAGGATATCCAAGCTGCCGCGGCTGAGTTGGCAGCCTCAATGAACATCGAAGGTAATTTGATTGAAAAGCTGGCTATGCCGGATGTTTACCTTAATCATAAGTTGCTCTCTGGTCATGACATTGCACAGGTTGCCAAACAATTAAAAGCGCGGATAGAAAATGTGGAGGGCATCGCCTTTGCCTTAACCGCGCAAGAGTTAGCAGAGCAGAACCTTCAGCATCACCCGATCAAAGCGAAAGTGCAAAACGGCTTTTTTCCTGAGCGTGCCGGCGACTTGGTGGTCGTCCAGCAACGCTCAACCATGCTCAACAGCTATTCAGCGGCCACCCATGGTTCACCCTACAATTATGATACCTACGTGCCCGTGTATTTTACTGGCTGGAAAGTGCCTGAGGCGCGCGTGGACCGATTAACGTCGCCTGAAGATATCGCCGTAACCCTTTCTGCGGTAATGGGGATTACCCCGCCAGACAAAGCGACAGGTTCGGTATTACCCGAAATTCTGGTAGATAATTAAATCCGGCGCATTAAAAAGGGGACACAAGGTCCCCTTTTTGTTATTTATTCTGGCTATTTCTTCCCGGCGATGCGTTCCACTTCACGCCACACCCGAAGGGTGTTCTCATTAAGTATCTTCTTAATATCAGCCTGTGAGTAACCCCGGTCGAGCAAACCCTGAATCAGGTTTGGATAAGTAGACACATCTTTCAATCCCTCAGGTAACGAATCGCCCACACCGTCATAATCTGAGCCTATGCCAACATGGTCAATACCAATCAGGTTCACCACGTAGTCGATGTGATCCAATACGTCATCTAGCGTCGCAAATGGGAACTGATTTTGCTCCCGATATTGCTCACCGAATGCTCGCGCCTGATCCCCTTCGAGCTTTTTCTCAGTCGCTTGCTTTTTGAGATTGTCGTACCAGTCACGGGCTTGCTGATTAATAAAACTGGAACCGAAGTTAATTTGAATCACCCCGCCATTTTTTGCTAGCGCCCGTAGCATGTCATCATCCATATTGCGCTCGAAACCGGGTGTAAACTTACGCAGTGAAGAATGTGACGCAATCACCGGTGCCTTAGACAAGGCAATCACCTGATAAAAGGCGTCATCAGACACATGAGATATATCGATCATCATCCCGATCTGATTCATTTCTTTCACTAAAGCCTTGCCAAAAGGGCTCAGGCCTTTCCACTGACGGCGCAAGTCGTAAGACGAATCAGCGATATGATTGCTCTGGGAATGGGCCAAGGTGATATAGCGGACACCCCGATCATAGAAATGATGCAAATTATCCATACTACCCGCAATGGGTGTGCCGTTTTCCATCCCCATGGGCAACGCAATTTTCCCCTTGGCAAATGCTTGTTCTACATCTTGCACCGTGTAGGCAAGAGCAAATTTATCCGGCGCGCGGGCCACAATCGCTTCTACACTGTCAATCAACTGGTTGGCCAACAACACACCACCACCGGATTCCTCATAGCTAGCCGGAATATAAATAGACATAAAAGGCGCGTTGAGCCCCCCGGCAAGTGCTCTGGGATAGTCGAAATCTCCACCCTCCGTGGCCTTAGTGACGTCCTGCCAGTTTTTTTGCAAGCGGTAAGGCACATCGATATGTGTATCAATGATCAGATTTTTTTGCGCCAGGTTCTTCGCGGTTGACGACACCTGAGCATTTACAACTGCAGGCAGCAGTAGGGCTACGGACAACGCCAAAATCGATTTTTTCATAAAGCTCCCTCTTGTCAGCAAGATGCTTGCTGACGAATGAATGTAATGGATGGTGCAAAAAACGCAGCGCCGGTTTGAGCGCTGGTAAAATCCAGTAATAAATCGTATCGACCTTCTTTATCGGCCATAATCAGGTTTTCCATCAACCTGGAAAAAGGCACAGGCGATTTACTGCAACTGACAAAATACAAGCCCTGCTCCAGCATATCCCCATAAGGCATACTCTGACGCAACAACTTTATCGGTTGCCCAAACCTGTCAGTCTCGAGTCGTACACTGTGACACGCAGGGTGGCGCGCACTGTCTGGCAAGGGCTGATTGGCGTCTTTACTACGGCCGATTATGTATTCCTGGTCTGCCGTAGAAAGCCGGTTCCATTGCTTTAAGTTATGTTGGTACCGCTGCACATGCAGATAACTTCCGCCTGCGAATACTGGGTCTTCATCACCGACGATAGCAACATCAAATTTAGCCATTCCCCTTGGGTTGTCATAAGCGGTTACGAAGCCAGTTAAATCCCGGCCATCCAGATACCTGAATCCTTTAATTTGCTCTAGCAACTCGGCATGAGGACCCAACAACCGGCAAACTTCGATACCCAGGTGATGGCATACATCTGCGCGGTCAGCCCGAATTTGAACAAACAAATCGCAGGGAAGTACCGGCATACGCGGTTCATTATTACTCAGATCAGGAAAGGACGTTAATTCCGCCGGACGCTCGTCAGGGTAAATTTCCGACCAAAAGTTGGTACCGATACCAATGAGTCCGGATAGCATCGCTTCGTAATGTTCCTGCTCGGTGTAATCAAACAGGTTAAGCACATCAGCTAAGGTCTGCCGTAGCATCGCCAAATCATCGTCGATGACATTGAACATCAGGTACAAACTATGCAGATTTGGCTCGGCACAAATGCCTTTTTGTGGTTGGGCCATAGAAGGGGGTCATTTATCGATACTCTATGGCTTAAATTAGCATGAATTAATCCAACAAACCTAGTTTAATCGACCTGTCTGTTGGGGTAACCATCGGCGGAGTAAATAAAAAAGCCCTGCGATTTAGCAGGGCTTTATTTTAAACAGAGTTAAACAGCTAATCAGGATTTCGTGAAGTCCGGATAGGCTTCCAGCCCACATTCAGCCACATCTACGCCTTCATATTCCTCCTCTTCACTCACGCGGATCCCCATGGTGAATTTAAGCACTAACCATACAATGGCTGAGGTAACAAAGACCCACACAAAGATCGTTGCCGCACCAATCAGCTGACCGCTAAATGACGCACCACCCTCGTCTGTCAGTGGATTGGTGATTGGTACTAACAATAAGCCAAGCAAACCTACCACACCGTGGACAGAAATAGCCCCAACCGGATCATCGATTTTAAGCTTATCCAGAGCAACAATACTGAATACCACCAGCACGCCGCCGATTGCACCAAACAAGGTTGCCAACGCCGGGGTCGGTGTTGATGGCTCAGCGGTAATAGCTACCAATCCGGCCAATGCACCGTTGAGTGCCATGGTCAAATCTGCTTTCCCGAACAGTACCCGGGCGACAAGCAGAGCAGCAATAAGGCCACCGGCTGCTGCTGCGTTGGTATTCATAAAGACCACAGCTACAGAGTTAGCGCTATCGACTGATGCCGTTGCAAGCACAGAACCACCGTTGAAACCGAACCACCCCATCCACAAAATGAATGTGCCTAACGTGGCCATTGGTAGGTTCGCGCCGGGAATCGCATTAACGCGGCCATCAGCGCCATATTTACCTTTCCGTGCGCCAAGCAGTAACACACCGGATAATGCTGCCGCTGCGCCTGCCATGTGTACAATACCGGAACCAGCAAAGTCAGAGAAGCCAAGCTCGCCTAGGGTATACATGCCAAACACTGGCTGACTACCCCAGGTCCACGCGCCTTCCATCGGATAAATAAAGCCAGTCATGACCACAGCGAATGCCAAAAACGCCCATAATTTCATGCGCTCAGCAACCGCCCCGGATACAATCGACATTGCTGTTGCAACAAACACGACCTGGAAGAAGAAATCAGCAGAAGGTGCATAACTGGCAGGCTCCTCAGCTTCAGTAACGCCGTTGCCAATAATGCCATCAAGCAGCCAACTGAAGTCACCGCCGCCATACATGATGCTGTAGCCGCAGATCATGTACATGGTGCATGAAATCGCAAACAGGGCAACGTTCTTAGTTAAAATCTCAGTGGTGTTTTTGGCTCTTACTAAGCCAGCTTCGAGCATGGCAAAGCCAGCCGCCATCCACATCACCAGAGCACCACAAATTAAGAAATAAAAGGTGTCTAATGCGTAACTTAATTCAAATGTCGTCTCCATGATCGCTACCTCCTACACAGCATCGTTATCGGTTTCACCGGTACGGATCCGTACGGCATGTTGTAAGTCGTAGACAAAGATTTTGCCGTCACCAATTTTGCCGGTTTTGGCAGCGCCCATGATGGCTTCAACCAATCGGTCGACTTGATCATCTGAGATAGCAATCTCCAACTTTACTTTGGGTAAAAAATCTACCTGGTACTCTGCACCACGATAGAGTTCGGTATGTCCTTTCTGACGACCAAAGCCTTTTACTTCGGTAACCGTCAGTCCATCGATGCCAATTTCAGAAATGGCTTCGCGGACATCATCAAGCTTAAATGGCTTGATAATGGCACTGACTATTTTCATTGCGGAACTCCTGTGTCATTTTGGTTTTTTGATTATCTTTCCGAAAATGAATATCAAGTGTTGTGCCACTTATTAAAGTTTAATGAAATCATTAACTTAAATAGAAAAGTGTTGATTAGCGAAAGATGCTCGCCCCGTATAAGTGCATAAAAAAATAGTCACGCACCAGTTTGATGCATTAAACATAACGTTTTAGCAGCGAGATTATCTGGTAGAAAAATGGCGGTCCGCCATGAGCAGAAGTTGCCAGCTTTGTTGCAAGGCAAAACTCAGTAACTTTGGATTCAGTTTGTCTGGTGTGTCGGTAAAGCTATGATAGTCCCGATGGGTGCTACCACCTATGAACACAAAAGGAACGCCCGCTTGATGAAAAACAAAATGATCACTGACGCGCAGCCAATCAATACGTGTAGCGCCCTGCTTAACTCGTCGCCTTTGCTTTTTCAAATGGCACTCAGGCGAGTTGGCTTGCATAGACCAATGTTTTAGCCATTCAGGAAAGTTGATACTGAACCAGTGCAGGCGACACCCCGTGACACTGCGCCCCACCATGTCCAGATTAATATTCAGTAAGGGCCGGCGATTGTGAAGCGTATCCTCTAACAAAGCCCGTGCGCCAAACAGTCCCTGTTCTTCACCGTCTGTCGCGACAAATAACCAGCCCAGTTGATTTTCCACGCCTCGAGCTGCACTCGCCAAAGCCAACAATACCGCAACCCCGGATGCATTATCATCAGCCCCAGCATACCAGCGACTGCCCCGTGCACCTAAATGGTCAAAATGAGCAGTGATCACAATAAAGTGATCACTGACACCGGGTTTATAACCCAGTACATTGATACCGCTTTGCGTTTGGTGTTCGAACCGCCAAAGGTATCGGTCCTGATAGGCCAATAAACCTATCTGTTGGAAGCGTTGTGATAGCCAATCTGCGACATGCTGATTGTGGCCAAACTCACGCCCCTGATATTGCGCATCGCTCAGGACTGCAATGTCGGCCTGAATTTGGTTTAAATCGGCTAAGCAAGGCGTAGATAAGAGCAGCGTTAAGCCAAGGATTAACGTGCGCCCAGCAAATCCAGCTTGTTTTGATAACCAAGGGAAACATCGGGCGCCTTGGCGCGACTTTGCGCTCGAATTAACCATTGTTGCGTTTGCTCCTTGTCTCCTTGGTGGGCAAATACCCGTGCCATGGCAAAGTAAAATTCATGGATATCACGATTTAAACGAATGGCGCGACGAAAATGGTGCTTAGCCGCTTCAAATTGTCGGTTTGCCAATGCTTCTTCACCACGAATGTAATGAAAATAAGGATTAGATTGACGTCGCTGATAGAGTGCCTCAAGGATGCGCTGGGCTTGGTCTGTCTGCCCGGTTGTTTCGTATAGCACGGCGAGATTTTCTAACAAAGTGCCGTCTTCTGGTGCAATGGTGAGTCCGCTTTTATATACCTTTTCAGCAAGCGCATAGTTACCTACCATTCGATATAGCGCGCCTAAATTACTCCAGATTGGCATAAATTGACTGTCGTGCTGGGCGGCGGCTTTAAAATACTGGTAGGCCAAGTCGAGGTTTCCTCCAACCAACTCATCTGCCCCACGGTTGTTGTAGAACATCGCCAGAATACGCGCCTTATCTACGTCTTGAGTATCAAATTGCTGGCGGGCTACGTAAGGATCAAAATCCACCACAACCTCCCGCTCACGGATATAATGGGTCCTTAATGCCTCTTGGGCGTCAAGCAAGGTCAAACGTACATTCACATGCCCATTCAATAACGAGTAACCGTCTCGCCTGACCCACAATTCGGGGATCTGCACTTGCTGAAACTGAGGCAATAACCCGACTTCCTCAGCCAATGCATACGCTAAAATCGACAACGACAAACAATTCGCGTCGCCGGAATGATAGGTTTCCATTGCCGTGGTGTTAGCACTGCCTACATAGCGAAGATTAATATCCTGATCATGAAACATCACGGCCAGCAGCTTATTCAATAACTTTTGTTTCGTGCCAGACTTTAAACGCATAGTTTGCATACGCTGGCGTGCTTGGGGTGAAAGATAAAAAATCTCGTCAGGGGTTTCGATTTGCTGAAGATGAGCTTGCGGAAATAACGCGTCTTGTAAGGGTAAAGCGGCTTGAACTGACTTTTCAGGCTGCGAAGCACACCCTGACGTAATCATGAGTACGACGACCAATAGACCTAATCGCATAGCGCTCCTCCTTACCACAGGATTACGTTAAGTTAAGCACGCTTGAACCGTTTTTACAATTCGGCTTGTGTAAGCCGCAGCCACCAGCGCTTTAACTTATTGAACCTGATTGCCAGTAACCCCGCACCACATACGGCATAAACAAGCGGCTCACTGATGTTGGCTTTTACTGACCAATAGAAATGCCAAACCGTCAGGATCACTACCAAATAAGTCAGATTATGGATGACCTGCCAGCGCCGCCCCAGTCTTTTCCGTACCCGGCTAAACGAGGTAACGGACAGAACAGTTAAAATAATAAAAGCCACCATCCCTAACCAAATGTAAGGACGCGCCAATAATTCCTGAAAGAAAAACCCTACATCCAAATTAAGTTCAAACACCCAGTAATTAGCGATATGCAATAACGCGTAAAACGCACAATATAAGCCAATCATACGACGACATTGCATTAACCAGCCTTGCTTGAAGCGACGAGCCAATGGAGAAATCAATAAGCTGATGAACAGCAGATTTATGCTGCCGATACCGGTGAAATGGATCAATGCTTCTACCGGATCGCCACTACTGGCACCGCTAATTGCCAGCGTATATATGTAACCAAGGGGCGCTAAACAGGCCAGATGAATGAAAAACTTAATCACCCCTAAGCGACGTGTCATCAATTTTGAACTCCTAATAAAAACGCGCTAAATCCATACCTTTGTACAATGAGGCAACCTGCTCGGCATAACCGTTAAACGGCTGGGTTGGAATGTGCTGTTGGTTAAACAAGCCTCCATCTGTAATGCGTCGCTCTCTGGCCTGAGACCACCTGGGATGATCAACTGCCGGATTAACATTGGCGTAAAAACCATACTCCTGAGGGGCCAGCTTGTTCCAGGTTGTCGGCGGTTGTTGACGGGTAAGCTTTATCGACACAATCGATTTAATGCTCTTAAATCCATACTTCCAGGGCACAACCAGCCGAACAGGTGCGCCATTCTGACCGGGCAGTGACTTACCATATAAACCCACGGCCAATATCGTCAATGGATGCATCGCCTCATCGAGGCGCAGGCCTTCCACGTAGGGGTAATCAATTCCACCACCCAGATAATAATTATTGATTCCGGGCATGACAGACTTATCCGCCAGGGTTTCAAACGCAACAAAGCGAGCACTCCCTGTAGGATCTGCGCGTTTGATCAGGTTCGCCAATGGAAATCCTATCCAGGGGATTACCATAGACCAGGCTTCTACACAGCGAAGTCGATAGATTCGTTCTTCGAGGTCATCGCGCTGAATTAAATCCTCGTAACCGAGCGTGAAGGGCTTATTCACCTCTCCACTCACCTGCAAGGTCCAAGGGTTCGGGTTAAAGTCTTTAGCGTTCTCTGCCGGCTGATG
This sequence comes from Alteromonadaceae bacterium, assembly GCA_964228145.1. Lineage (GTDB taxonomy): Bacteria > Pseudomonadota > Gammaproteobacteria > Enterobacterales > Alteromonadaceae > Pseudobowmanella. Next base: position 21,988 of record CAXQZJ010000061.1, read on the forward strand.
CTTCTGGGCACCAAATTCGTAAAAGTTGTTATATTGGGTGACTTGCTTCTCGGTGGTCATCGTCTGTCGGGGTAACCCGTAGCCAGACGCTTCAGCTGAACGGTAATTCAATGCAGCCAAGGAAGGAGCTTGGGGTTTGTCACTTTTCAACCAATCAAACAAACCCGCTTGGGTTTGCGGTGCGATAAGGGCACCGGCGCCCAGATATCCAAGTTGTTTTAATAACTGCCGTCGTCCTCGGTAGACAGACTCTTGGGTCACCTCAGATTCGAGGCATGACCAACGCTGTTGCTTTTTCATTTTCATCGCGGACTCCTAATCCAACCTTACTTAACAAGAACGGTTTGCCTTCGAAATGGTTTCACTTCAGTGACAATTGTCATCATAAATTGCTGACAAGGGTGCATTACCCATTCAGTGATTGTTCCTTAGCATAGTCATCATTGTTAAAAGGAGATCACCTATGAATGCCAACTGCGAATCGATTAACGTCTGTAAAACCTATGCCGGAAAGCCGGCATTAGAGGATGTTTCACTGCAAATAAACGGTGGCGAAATTGTTGCCTTGCTCGGCCATAATGGCGCCGGGAAAACCACTCTCATCAATAGTTTGCTAGGACAAATAAAGCTGGATGCGGGACAATGTCTGGTGAATGGAGAAGATGCCGCTTCGCGCACGGTCAGAACTCACCGGGCCGCGATGTTGCAAGTATCTAATGTTCCGGACACCCTAACCATTCAAGAGCATATTCAGTTATTCCAAGCGTATTACCCTCAACCCATGCCACTGCCGGACGTCCTATCGCTGGCCGGCCTGACAGATATGGCACAGCGCCGCAGTAAAAACTTATCTGGCGGTGAAAAACAGCGCCTGATGTTTGCTTTGGCTATCTGTGGTAACGCCAATATTTTGTTTCTTGATGAGCCTAGTGTGGGCATGGACATCCAGTCACGCCGTCGCATGTGGCAGGCCATAACCGACTTAAAAAACCAGGGCAAAGCCATTTTACTTACCACCCATTACCTTGAAGAAGCAGAACTACTGGCCAACCGAATTGCCATTATTCATGGTGGTAAAATCATCAAGCAGGGAACACCGGATGAAATAAAGCAAGTCAGTAATGGCGGTGAAATCCAGTGTCGTACTCAACTCAGTATCGATCAATTGCAACGTTTACCCGGCGTGATAAAGGTAGCCCATCAGGACAGACGCATGAATCTGACTTGTGAGCACTTGAATCACGCACTGAGTGCCTTGCTTCAACAAGACTTCAATTTGTCCCACTTAACTGCCTCTGGCGCAACGCTGGAACAGGCATTGCTCGCCATCACTGATAACGCATAAAGGAGCTCACCATGACAACCGCTAATTTAACTAAGATTAATCATAGCCAATTGCTGTTCACCGAAACCAAGCTGGAATGGCTGAAGACGCTGCGTCAACCTGCATTTACTTTGCCTGCGCTACTGTTTCCGCTAATGTTCTATCTGTTTTTCGGAATTTTATTTGCTAAAACCACTGAACATTCCGCATACATGTTAGTCACTTACGGCGTTTTCGGTATTATTGGCCCGGCATTGTTTTCATTTGGTGTGGGCGTCGCTGTGGAACGCGGACAAGGTTGGTTTGCCTTAAAACAGGCTTCACCTGCGCCTGCCTGGTCGATGATCATCGCCCGTACTTTAGTGTCACTGGCCTTTGCTGTGGTGATTATCAGTGTGTTATTTATCATGGCTGCGACCTTGGGCAAAGTCACAATGAGCGCGCAACACTGGCTTAGCTTGTTCGCCATTTTGCTCGCAGGGGCTGTGCCGTTTTGTCTTATGGGCTTGCTGTTCGGCCTCTTCTTGCCATCTAATAGCGCTGCTGCCATCGTTAATCTTATCTACTTACCTATGGCTTTCTTATCCGGGCTGTGGATGCCAATCTTCTTGCTACCAGAACTTATGCAAACACTGGCCAATGTCCTTCCACCGTATCACTTGTCTCAGCTGGGACTAGCGGCAACAGGTATGCAACACCAATCATCGGTGTGGGTACATGCTGGTTATTTAGTGGCCTTTACCTTAATGATGTTCGCCATTACAGTAGTTGTTTACAATAAAAGACGTAACTAAGTAGATGTTTGCATTACTAAAAAGCCTCGATGGCTGGTTACTGCCAAAGGACCGGGAAGATAAATACCTTCCCTACGTCTGGCTGGCATACCTGGCCATGTTCTTTATACCGTTGTTCACACCAGAGCAACATACACACCTGAAGTGGATAACCTATTCATCCAGTCTGGTTTTTCTGTTCATCTACTTTAATGGGTATCATGTCAAAGGCTGGCGGATTTTAAATCACATCATTGCTCTTACGCTTCTCGCTATCGCCGTCGCTCCTTACAATCCTTTTTCGTCGGTGTTTACCGTATTCGCTGCCGCTTTTTGCATGTTAGTTCCTTCAATACCCAACCAAATAAGAGTATTAACTGCTGTGATCAGCGTGACTGCCGTGTCTAGCTTCGTGTTCTCACTCAGTATTTACTTTTATCTGCCGGCACTCACATTCGGTACTTTTATCGGTGTGATAAACATCTATCAGCGGGAAATCGCCCGTAAACGGCAAGCGTTGAAGCTTTCCCAAAAGGAAGTGAAAAAAGTCGCCACCATTGCTGAGCGTGAGCGTATCGCCCGGGATCTCCACGATGCGGTGGGTCACCATCTGGCTGTGATTGCCCTGAAAGCCGAATTAGCCGAGAAACAGTTAGATAAACAGCCACAGAAAACCAAAGATACGCTTAAGGAGTTGCAACAACTGGCGCGCGACACGCTAAGAGACGTTCGTTCTGTGGTGTCCGGCTACCATGCCGCCTCACTGGATGAGGAAGTCACCAATACCAAAGCGGTGTTGCAGGCACAGGGAATAGACGTTCACTGCACCTATCAGCCATTTGAGCTGAATCAGGACGTTAGTCGGGATTTGGCACTGATTTTAAGGGAGCTGGTGACCAATATCATTAAACACGCTTATGCTCATCAGGTTAGTATTCACGTGCACTGCGAGCAAAGGGTGCTCAGCATACAGGTCAAAGATGATGGTCGGGGCTTTCAGGATAAGGAACATCACGGCAACGGTTTGAAGGGCATTACTCAACGGGTGGAGCGACTCGGCGGTGAACTGCAGCTAAGCAGTCAACAAGGCACAGACATACAGATACGGATACCACTATGAAAAAAATTGTTCTGGTCGAGGACCAAACCCTGCTAAGAGATGCGTTGGCGTCATTACTAAGTTTGCACGATGACATCGACGTGGTGGCACAATTTGCCAATGGTAAAGAGGCGTTGCACTGGCTGGCAAAGGAAGAGAATCGTGCTGATATTGTCGTGACTGACATCGAGATGCCAGAAGTAACCGGCTTAGAATTGGCAGAAGCACTGCATCAACAAAAATTGGGCTGCAAAACGGTCATATTAACCACGTTTGCGCGGGCAGGATATCTTCGCAGGGCCATGGATGCGGGGGTCGTTGGTTACTTATTAAAAGAGTCGCCTACTGAAGAACTGGCAGAGGCGCTGCATCGCGTGGCCATGGGCCAAAAAGTGATAGCACCTGAGCTCATGGTTAATGCCTGGATGGAACAGGACCCGTTGAATGATAAGGAACGAAAGGCGCTTCGCCTTGCTCACCAGGGACTGACTACCGAGCAGATTGCAGAAAAGTTGTTTCTCTCTGCCGGCACAGTACGAAACTATTTGTCCAACGCGGCCAGTAAGCTAAATGCCCGCAACCGCATCGATGCTGCCCGCATTGCACACCAAAATGGTTGGTTATGAAGATGTCGAATTGGCGCGTCAGCGAGCCACCTCTTGGGTTGAGTCTACTTTTCTATCTCTTGCCAAGCCTAGCGCTGACAGCAACGAGCTGGACACTGGCACGCTCAGTTAAGGTGCAGCAAGGCTGGGTGACTACCGGTGTTTTTTGGCTAACGATGCTATTGCATTTAATCTGGTGTTTTTTCTGCCTTGGACAGGTACTTTTTTGGTATCAAAAGGTCGGGCTGGATACACAATGGCAACATTACCTGCTGTTTTGCAGCATGTTATTGGCAATGCTGTTGTCGTTATCTTGTGTGTGGCAAGGAATAAAAACGCGGGTTTGGCATTAATGAGGCCGGCATTTTGCCAGCCCGTGAGTCTTACGATAATCTGGCACGGAAGTCTTGATAGTCAAAATGACGAACAAGGTCAAAGCTGCCGTCTTTACGTAAGATACCAATATCCGGATGCTGAACACCGTTAAAGAAACTGGTTTTCACCATGGTGTAATGCATCATGTCCTCGAAAATAACCCTGTCTCCCACCTCTAAAGGTGATTCAAAACTATAAATGTCGATAACATCGCCCGCTAAGCAGGAGTTTCCGCCGAGTTTATAATCGTGTCCCTTCTCACCAGGTTGGCCGGCTCCACGCACCGCAGGACGATAAGGCATTTCCAATACATCCGGCATATGACATGTCGCTGAAATATCCAGAATGGCGATTTTCTCGCGATTCTCCACGATGTCCACCACTTCGGCAATCAAGGGACCGGTTTGCCAAGCGACAGCAGAGCCAGGTTCGAGGATGATATGCAGATCATACTTTTCACGAAATGCTTTCAATACCCTGATTAAATGATCTACATCATAGCCGGCACGCGTCATTAAATGACCACCACCGAGATTTAACCATTTCATTTGCCCCAACCACTTACCGAATCGCTTTTCTACTGCGGCCAGGGTGCGCTCTGCAGCGAAAGAGTCACATTCACACAGATTGTGAACATGAAAGCCTTCTATACCAGTAAGGTCGACGCCTTCTAGTTGCGATGCTTTTACACCCAATCGCGAACCCGGTGCACTGGGGTCATACAATTCGGTTTCCGCTTCGCGGTGTTCAGGATTTATTCGAAGCCCCATGGAAATTCCATGCTGACTGACCTGTGCTTGGTATTTTTGCCATTGAGCAACCGAATTAAACGATATGTGATTGACCAATGAACAAAGCTCATCAATCTCAGATTGCTTATACGCCGGCGCGTAAGCATGAACTTCCTTGCCAAACTCAAACTTAGCCAACTTAGCTTCCCACACAGACGATGCCGTCGCCCCTTTGAGATATTGCCTGACCAACTCAAAACTGGACCACATTGAGAAGCCCTTCAATGCCAGGATAATGTCAACACCAGCCTGCTCCTGAACCCGTTTCATCAGTTGCAAATTGGCTTCTAAACGTGCTTCTTCCAACACATAACAGGGTGAAGGAATTGCCTGATCTAACATAGGATCGTTCAAGTCTTTACTCCGACCTTAACTAAATGAGAAAAACGCCACCTGATGGTGGCGTAGTATTTTACTTTTTAAACGGTGATGCTTCACATTCGATCACATGCCAAGGCAGGCCATGTTCGTTGAGCAATGCCATAAAGGGATCCGGATCAAACTGTTCCATATTCCAAACACCAGGCTTCATCCAGGTTCCATTAAGCATCAGATGTGCGCCAATCATCGCCGGTACGCCTGTGGTGTAAGAAACCGCTTGAGCACCGACTTCTTCAAAACATGCCGCATGATCACAGTTGTTGTAAATAAAGATGGTTTTTTCTTTGCCATCTTTCATACCGGTAATGTAAGTCCCGATACAGGTTTTTCCTGTGTAACCGTCAGCAAGAGAACCGGGGTTGGGCAATACCGCTTTGAGGAATTCCAGTGGAACAATCTTTTGTCCCTGAAAATCAATCGGTTCGATACTGGTCATGCCGATACCTTCCAATACCCTTAAATGAGTCAGGTAAGCGTCGCCAAACGTCATCCAGAAGCGCGCGCGTTTGAGACTCGGGAAGTGTTTAACCAGTGACTCTAATTCTTCATGGAACATCAGGTAAGAAGCGCGAACGCCAATGTTCTGATAATCCAGATCTTCACGTACACTCAGTGGATCGGTCTCTTTCCACTCACCGTTTTCCCAGTAACGACCACGCTGAGTAATTTCACGGATGTTGATTTCAGGGTTAAAGTTAGTCGCAAAAGCCTGACCATGGTCTCCACCATTACAGTCAACGATATCCAGATAGTGAATTTCGTCAAAGTAATGTTTGGCGGCATAGGCGGTATAGACGTTAGTCACGCCCGGATCAAAGCCACTGCCGAGCAACGCCATAATACCGGCATCTTTAAACTTATCCTGATAAGCCCACTGCCAGCTATATTCAAATTTTGCTTCATCTTTCGGCTCATAGTTGGCCGTATCCAGATAATGGGTTTTGGTTGCCAGACAGGCGTCCATAATGGGCAGGTCCTGATAAGGCAATGCCAAATTGACCACCAAATCCGGTTGCACTTTTTCGATTAAAGCAATGACTTCATCAGCACTGTCTGCATCCACCGCAAACACTGCTTTGATACGGTCGATACCGCATTCTTGCTGCAATGCCTCGCACTTAGCAACTGTACGACTAGCCAGATAAATCTCATCAAACATTTCCGGAAGACGAGCGCATTTTTTAACGGTAACGGCACTAACACCACCAGCACCAATGATCAAAACGCGGGACATAGTTGTTCCTTTCTCGGGTAAATTTAAAAACCGCTGCATGCTAAAGAAAACTCAGCACAGAGTAAATCAAATTTGTGTTTGTACGGCACAAAGTCAGTTTGCGCCAATTGATTGATAACCATAGCGATTAATTATCACTTTTACCAATCTGCCGGCTGCTCTCCGGTTTGCTGTTCAAACTTACTTAAAGAACAAGAACAACCTTGCTTACCTTCACTGGTTTGCCAAGTTTGAAAGTGACCTTCAGCACATTGGGACTTGATTGTCTGGCATCGAGCAGGACTATTACCCACTTCCTGGCCGCTATAATGCTCCATCAAGTTTGTACAACCACTAACGGCCAATAAGCTGATACCAGCTACAATTAATTTTTTCATTGAAACTCCCTGTAATTACTTTCCGTTTTAGAATAAAAAAAGCCGGGAAGGTTCCCGGCTTTAATTTCTATTTCAACGACTTAAGCAACGTTTAGCGTTGGAATGATTGTTTCCTTAGCCTTTTCAGAGGCTTTGAGGAAATCATCCATCTTGTCAAAGTTCAGATAACGGAAAATGTCTGCACTCATTGTCTGGATTTTGCTGGCGTATTCCATGTACTCATCTTTACTTGGAATCTTACCTACAATGGCACCTACCGCAGCCAATTCTGCTGAGGTCAGGTACACATTTGCGCCATCACCTAAACGGTTCGGGAAGTTTCGGGTTGAAGTCGACAACACAGTGGCTCCCGGCTTAACACGCGCCTGGTTACCCATACACAATGAACATCCAGGCATTTCGGTGCGTACACCAGCGCGGCCGTAAATGTTGTAATAACCTTCATCCATCAATTGCGCTTTGTCCATCTTAGTCGGTGGAGAAATCCACAAACGGGTTTCCAACTCGCCTTTGGTTTGCTCAAGCAACTTACCGGCCGCACGGAAGTGACCGATGTTAGTCATACATGAACCAATAAAGACTTCATCAACCTTATCGCCTGCGACATCCGACAAGGTTTTAGCGTCGTCCGGATCGTTTGGACAGCACACGATAGGCTCATCAATGTCTGCCAGATCAATTTCGATCACCGCTGCATATTCTGCGTCTTCATCCGCACGCATCAGGCTGGGGTTCGCCAACCACTCTTCCATCTTACGCGCACGACGCTCAAGGGTACGAGGATCGCCGTAGCCTTCGTTGATCATCCAACGTAGCATAACGATATTTGAGCGCAGATATTCGGCGACAGATTCTTCAGACAGGTTAATTGTACAACCCGCAGCTGAACGTTCAGCCGATGCATCAGACAGCTCAAACGCCTGTTCAACAGTCAGGTTCTCTAAACCTTCGATTTCCAGCACTTTACCAGAGAAGATATTTTTCTTACCTTTCTTCTCAACAGTTAGCAGGCCTTCTTTGATCGCATACAGGGGAATAGCATGCACCAAATCACGCAGGGTTATGCCCGGCTTCATTTCGCCTTTAAAGCGTACGAGAACAGACTCAGGCATATCCAGTGGCATCACCCCAGTTGCGGCAGCAAACGCCACCAAACCAGAACCCGCTGGGAAGGAAATACCTAATGGGAAGCGCGTATGTGAATCACCACCAGTACCCACAGTATCAGGCAACAACATACGGTTTAACCAGCTGTGAATGATACCGTCACCAGGACGCAGAGAAACACCGCCACGGTTCATAATGAAATCCGGCAAGGTGTGCTGCGTATCGATATCGACCGGTTTAGGGTAGGCCGCAGTGTGACAGAAAGACTGCATGGTTAAATCAGCAGTAAAGCCCAAGCAGGCTAAATCTTTTAACTCATCACGAGTCATTGGGCCTGTGGTATCCTGAGAGCCCACCGTAGTCATTTTCGGCTCTACATAGGTACCCGGACGAACACCGTCCATGCCACATGCTTTACCTACCATCTTCTGGGCCAGGGTATATCCCTTACCGGTATCTTGAGGTTGCTCAGGTGTGAGGAAAATATCCGATGTTCCCAGACCTAGAGATTCGCGGGCACGATCCGTCAAACCACGACCAATAATGAGGTTAATACGACCGCCGGCACGTACTTCGTCTAACAATACGCGTGATTTGTATTGATACTCAGCAAGCACTTCACCGCTGTCTGCGTTTTTAATCACGCCGTCTAACGGGCGAATCTCGATGGTGTCACCCATGTTCATCTTTTCGACGTCGGCTTCAAAAACTAACGCACCTGCATCTTCCATGGTGTTGAAGAAAATCGGTGCAACCTTGCCACCAATACAGATCCCGCCACCACGCTTATTAGGCACACCAGGTAAGTCTTCACCAAAGAACCACAGTACAGAGTTGGTCGCTGACTTACGTGATGAACCTGTACCTACCACGTCGCCGACGAATGCAACAGGTAAGCCTTTCGCTTTAATTTCTTCAATTTGTTTCATCGGGCCGATTTCGCCCGGAACATCAGGTTCAAGACCGTCACGCTTCATCTTGTACATGGCTAGTGCATGCAACGGAATATCAGGACGTGACCAGGCATCAGGTGCCGGAGATAGGTCATCGGTATTGGTTTCACTGGTAACTTTAAATACCGTCGCTTTAATTGACTCAGGAATCTCCGGACGTGAAGTAAACCACTCAGCATCCGCCCAGCTTTGCATAACGTCTTTGGCGAAGCTGTTACCGGCTTTGGCCTTTTCTTCAACATCATGGAAAGCATCAAACATCAGCAGGGTATGCTTCAACTCTTCTGCTGCCAGTTCGGCTAATTCACTATCATCAAGTAATTGAACCAAGGTTTCGATATTATAGCCACCGTGCATGTTACCTAGTAACTGAACGGCAGCGTCTTTAGAAATCAATGGAGATTGTGCTTCACCTTTTGTGATTGCACTCAAAAATCCTGCTTTTACATAAGCGGCTTCGTCAACGCCAGGAGGAACACGCTCTGAAATCAGTTCCAACAGGAACTCCCCTTCCCCTTCTGGTGGGTTCTTCAATAACTCAACCAGCTCTGCAACCTGCTCCGGGTTCAGTGGCTTGGGCGGTACGCCTTGCTCGGCGCGCTCAGCAACGTGTTGACGATATGCTTCTAACACTATGAAATCCTCTTTGTTATCTGCGCCGGATCGGAACGACCCCGCAGTGTAGGAATGAAACCCGATAAGTATAAAGGCTGACGGGGAAAATTGACAATGCGTGAGGCTTAGAAATGCTTATATCGGCTATAAAATGCCTGAATAGGTAAGACCATTTCATAAATAAAA
>CAXQZJ010000062.1:0-5798 GCA_964228145.1 Alteromonadaceae bacterium
CCACTCCACAACCGTTCCGATATTATTGCCGTGCTGATCGGTAAGTGGGCTCAAGGTCAGCTTAAAATTGAGATTACCGATCACAATGGATGAGGTCATTTGCTCAGACAGATTGGCAAGAATTCCGCGCTGATGGGAGGGATTCTTATGAAACTGATCGATATTCTGCCCGATGAGATTGTCTGCAGAAAATTGCGGCAAAACCTTCTTCAATTCAGGCTCAGCTTCTTTTAACAAGGTTTTAACTGCTTTGTTGGCGTAGATAATATTACGCTCGGCGTCTGCCATCATGATGCAGGACGTACTGGCATCAATTGCCTGAGCGTTTCGCATCTGTTGCAAGGTTTCGCCTGATTTGGATGAGTCTTGGCCTAGCCAACTAAACATACCCATAATTAACCCTCATCAGTTACAGTTTGAGATTCAAATAAGCCCAGTTCTTCACTGGAAATAAGTCGCTCGATATTGACCAGAATCACCATGTGTTCATCTACGGGTGCTAATCCCTTTAAGTATCGGGAATCGAAGGCCACACCGAATTCCGGGGGCGGACGCACATCTTCATCACTGAGCCGAATAACGTCAGACACGCCATCAACCACAATACCGACAATGCGATCCAGGACATTCAGCATAATCACAATGGTGAACTCATCGTATTTTGCCTCGCCGATATCGAATTTGAGACGCAAGTCGACGATCGGCACTATGTCACCACGAAGATTGATCACACCTTTGATAAACGGAGGGGCATTGGCGATTTTGGTTGCTGTTTCGTAGCCACGGATCTCTTTTACCGCGATAATATCCAGTGCGTAATGCTCATCACCTAACACAAAACTTAGATACTCATTCACCGCACCGGTGCCCGTGTCAAACCCCATATGAGAATCAAGGCTCATGAAGCCACCTCCTGCAATAGTCTCTCGGTAACAAAGTCAGCACAGGACTCCGGGTCTAAAATCATCGCGACTCGTCCATCGCCCATTATGGTCGCTCCGGAAATACCCGGTACCGGCCGGTAATGTTGTTCCAGACTCTTAATCACCACTTGCTGCTGACCGAGCAGAGCATCTATCTGAACACCAAAGCGCTTCTTACTGCTTTCCAACAGCACCACAATGCCTTGCGTTGGATCTTCAATCGCATTGTCGACGTCCATAAGTTTGTGTAGTGCAACCAATGGCCAATATTGTTCGCGAATCCACAGGAGTGCGTCTTTACCTATGTATTTGATTTGGTTTTTGGCGGGTTGCAAAGACTCGATGATGTTAACTAGTGGTATTACAAAGATTTGCTCACCAATACTGACGCACATACCGTCAACGATGGCCAGGGTAAGCGGCAGTTGAATCGAAAAAGAGGAACCCTTGCCAAGTGCAGAACTGATATCAATTCTGCCCCCAATCGCCTCGATATTTCGTCTGACCACATCCATGCCGACACCGCGCCCTGACACGTCGGTCACTTCAGCGGCAGTGGAAAAGCCCGGCTCGAATATTAAATGCCAGACTTCCTCATCAGCCAGGTTGGTGTCATTGATTAAGCCATTTTCCATCGCCTTTGATAAAATACGTTCACGATTAAGACCCGCACCGTCATCAATAATGCTGATGACAATCGCGCTGCCTTTTTGCTCCGCGCGTAATACCACAGTGCCGGTATCAGACTTCCCTGCTGCAATACGTTGCTCGGGTTTTTCAATGCCATGGTCGATGCTGTTTCGAACCAAGTGAGTCAGTGGGTCGACTAACTTTTCTATCATCGATTTGTCGATTTCGGTATTCCCGCCTTCAATCACCAGTTCGACCTTTTTATCCAGTTTTTGGGATAAATCGCGTACCACGCGAGGGAAACGATTAAAGGTCATATTGACCGGCAACATCCGCATAGACATCACCGATTCCTGTATCTCCCGGGTATTTCTCTGTAATTCCAGAATGGCCGTTTGTAAACGCTCTGCCGCTTTGCCTTCTACTTCATTGGAAATCATGGATAACATTGACTGAGTGATAACCAGTTCACCAACCAGATTCACCATCGAATCTATCTTGTTGGTATCCACCCTGATTGAACTGCTTTCTTTGCTGGCCGCGGGTTTAGCTTTGGCTTCCCGCCTTGGAATCGGCCCTTTTGATGTGCTTGGGCCTTCTGAACGGGTTTGCGAAGCACGCACATCCATTTGAATTTCCGCCAATGGTTTATGAAACCCGTACTGGGGATCTGTCACTTTATTCTGCGGATCGGGCTGTTCAAAAAAGCCGTACCCGTCACTTTCCGTATCCGCCGGATTGATTGCTACATCCGTGGATTCATCGTCGTCAAACAACCCAAAACCTTCAATTGTGGTATCGGGGCTCGGTTCAGAAGCCTCTTCACCACCATCTTGCTGCGGCTCAGTCGGTGCCCAGTCATCGAACAAGCCGAAACCGTCAATTTCCTCTTCCTGCTCGTCGACGTCCAATGCGTCCGCGTCATCCACCACGACAGAAGATTCAATAGGCTCGTCTTCCATGCTTTGTGAGGATGGTTGTGCAGTCACTGCTTCGAGCGCTTTAATGCCCTCATCTATTGCTTGTTGCGGTATGTCACTCTCGTCGCGATAGGCATCCAATACCTGCTTGAGCAAATCCACCGTAGACAGAAACAAGTCAACAATCGGCGTCGTCAGTTGCAACTCCTGTTTTCGCGCTCTGTCTAACAAATTTTCCATCACATGGGTCAGGCCGGTCAGGGCATCAAAACCAAATATGCCACTCCCCCCTTTAATCGAGTGTGCTGCACGGAAAATACTGTTGAGTTGTTCAGGATCCGGATTGTCCAAATCCAATGCCATCAACAACTGCTCCATGTCATCCAGGTGTTCCTGACTTTCGTCAAAAAACACTGCATGAAACTGTTCCATATCAATGGACATAGCGAACACCCTTACTCATCAGTCAGCCTAAGACTTTCTTCAAAACTTCAAGGAGTTTGCCAGGGTCAAATGGCTTAACCAGCCAACCAGTAGCACCCGCTGCTTTGCCTTGCATTTTCATGTCATTCCCTGCCTCGGTAGTGAGCACCAAAATTGGCACACTTCGGTAAGCGGCCATTTGTCGCAAGGATTTAATCAAGGTCAAACCGTCCATCCGTGGCATGTTTTGGTCGGTTAAAATCAGGTCATAACGCTTGAACTGGCACTTTTCCAGCGCGTCTTGTCCATCAACGGCCGTCGCCACCTCGTACTGCGCGGATTTAAGAGTCACCTCAACCATTTGTCGAATGGATGATGAATCATCGACTGCAAGAATACTTTTACCCATGAAATCCTCGTTAATTTGCAAAAATTACAACTACTAACCCTCGACCTAAGTGGCCGTTTTGCGTGTCCTCAGGGTTAAAAAAGTTCTACATCACCAGCCTCTACGCTGCTTTGCGAAACTGGATTGTGATCAAGATTAGTTCGCTTTTTCAGACCTTGCTTATGATCGTGAATTGTCTCAACAACCCGTGCCACTGATTGGTGCTGCAATTGCAAAATCTGGTCTTTAACGAAACCCAATGTTTCCTTGGTGTAATGGATATTCTGGCCATTGATATCACCAAACTGTAGGCCACGAATCGAGTTATTCAGAGCTTGCTCCAAATGAGTCGCAACACCCTCTAAGGTGCGTGTGGTGTCAGAGTCAGATTCGGCCTTAGCAATGATGTTGGCCAGTTCCTCTGAAATCTGTCGCTTTGCCGCTTCGACATAACTCACATCCTGGGATGCAACGATGCCAACGTCTTTGGTTAACTGATCAATTTGGCTGCGAATCGACTCCATCTGCTTCTTTATAACGCCACTGAACTGAGTAGAACGGGTCGACAATGCACGCACCTCGTCCGCGACAACCGCGAAGCCTCGGCCGGCTTCACCGGCTCTCGCTGCCTCAATTGCGGCGTTTAATGCCAAGAGGTTGGTTTGTGCTGAAATGTCATCGATATCCGACAACGCCTGCACCACAGTCGGCATCGTTTCATAAATCGCATTCACCTGATTAAGCAAATCTTGAGTCGAATCAGACAGTTCAGTGGTCGAGTTAATAAACTTTTCCATCGTCGAGTCGGTGGAATGGGCAAAATTGCGCATTCGATCGGAGTACAACTCTCCACTCTGCTGATCACTAGTGATCAACTGCTGAATCAGGGCGTTTTGCTCTTTGACCAGTGACTGCAAGTTGGCAAAAGATTGCGACAAGGTATCCACAGCATCAGTTTGCGTTGAGTAAATATCTGACAAGTTGGTTTCGCATTGCAGCAGTACCTCGCCCAATTCATTGCTCAAGGTCGCAACGTCTGACGAGCTAACAGCAGAACTGGCTGTATCGGTCGGCAAGGCGGGTGGTGTCTGTTCTTCGGTTTTGTAAATCAGGATAAAAACCAACACCCCTACTCCGATCACTGCCAAATAGGGCTGGCCCGCCCATGTCACCAACAATCCAATGCCTGTCAGCACCAAAATGCCAGGAAGTCGCCAATTTTTTAGCGACGAAGTTGCGGCATCATCACCCCGAGATTGTTCTGCCAACGCCATGAAAGACCTACCTTAAACCTGCTCCGAAATTGATTAATTTAAGAGACATTTTCGTTAAACTGTTGTTAAAAAGTGTGCATTTAGTTGTTTTCAAGCGAGATGAAAAAAGGTAAAAAGCACTATTAACAAATACAGTTATAGAACAGGTTTTGGGTTTTCACACACCTAACTCAAAAAGCTTACATACAGGAAGGAATGTTTGGATGAATAAAATGCGTTTACCTGCACAACAACTAGAACATCTGGCAACGCAACGTGGATCAGTACAGTTTTTCCGCCAACCTGTAGAAGGTCAGTGGCACAGCCTTAGCTACGCAGAAGTAAACCAACAAGTCCGAAAAATGGCCGCAGCGCTATTACAGTTCGGTATACAGCCCGACGACAAAATCGCCATATTTGCCAAAAACAGCCAAGAGTGGATGATGGCAGACTGGGCCATCGGTTTGGCGGGCGCCGTCAGTGTTCCGATCTTTCCTGCTGCAGACCGAGACACCATCCAGTACATAATGCAACATAGCGAGGCAAAAGCCGTGTTTGTCGGCAAGCTGGATAATCACACCGCTTACGAAGGCGTTTTCGACGACAACATCATCACCATTGCATTTCCCTACCCGACCATCAGCTGCCAGCACCATTGGCAAGCATTGTTAGACGATGCACCTGAAGCAGGAAATTTCCCGGTCCGCCAGCTCAGCGATTTAATGACCATCATCTATACATCCGGCTCAACGGGAACTCCTAAGGGCGTAATGCACACGTTTGAAACCTATGGCAATGGTGTTCGCAACTTTCTCACTGACTTTAAAGGGGCACTTAACCTCTCTAATGAGCGCGTGCTGAGTTATCTACCGTTAGCGCATATCACTGAACGCGTGCTCGGGGGAGGGATGTGCTTATACGCTGACGACTTCGATGCCAGCGTTGAAGTGTCGTTTACAGAATCATTGGAAGCCTTCCCGGACAACCTGCGGGAAACCGCTCCAACATTGTTTGTCTCGGTACCCCGTTTATGGCAGAAGTTTCAATCTGGGGTGTTGGCAAAAATGCCTCAGCATAAATTGGATAAGCTGCTGCGCATCCCGCTGCTAAACCGATACGTAAAACATAAAATTAAGAAAACGTTAGGCTTTCATAAAGCCAAGGTGTTTGCCTCTGGCTCGGCACCAATCGCACCTTCCTTGCTCGAATAATACATGACACTAGACATCAACATTTCTCAGGGCTGGGGAATGACAGAGAC
>CAXQZJ010000063.1:0-2803 GCA_964228145.1 Alteromonadaceae bacterium
TCAAAGGTGTGAGGGTAAAGCGCATCGGCCACCGCCATGGAAATAAACGTGAAAACCGGCGCTGTTGCAATAACCGCACTCACTCGGGAGGCAGACCATACTCGCATTGCTTCGGTAAAGGCGCCATAAGCCACCAGGGTATTTGCGCAACAAAACGCCAGCGCCCAACCCTGCACGGTATTCATTTCAACAATGCTGCCTAGTTCACTGAACGGCAGTAGCATCAGGCCACCTAACAAATAAATAAACAGGGTTAGCTGCATGGCCGTCATGGTTTTCATAATGGCTTTTTGGCACAAGGCGTAACCCGCCCAGGTAACGGCAGCAATAACAATGAACACAATGCCGAGTACGTCTTCGCTCTCGGATGCGAGTATTTGAGGCAGACGCTGATTAAAAAAAAGGGTTAAACCAATCAGCAAACAGACGGCTCCCCCGCCCTGTAACCGACTGAATTGCTCACGATAAATCCAAATGCCCCCCATCATCAATGCAAAAGGGGCAATTTGCATTAGCACCTGAACACTGCCCGGGCTCAGGTACTTCAACCCCATGACATTAAAGACGTAGTTCACAACCAGCATGACGGTCGAGCCCACCGCCAGTTGTAATACGGCTTTGGGATAACGCGACACCTTGGGTAAACCGCCACGGGACGCCAGCCATAAGCCAACGACAAGCGCGGCTGCAAAAAAGCGATAAAGTGTGATTGTGGGGCTGTCCATAACCTGTAAACAGATCATCAAAAACAACGGTAATATGCCCCACAACACGGCGGTGATAAGAGCCAGCGTAAAACCCAGCACTGGCCGATGGGATGTTTCCACCTAGTCGTTACTCATCAAGTACTCAAAGTCCTCAATCATATCGTCAATCTTATTGATTAGCTTGTTTTTTTGCTTATCTGACAGGGTATAAAACAGTTGTTCCAGCATTCGGCCGTACAACTGGGTATTTTGTAGGCGCAGCTGCTGGTAATCTGTACTGCGAAAGTCATCAGGGTGCGTCAGCAAAGCCACAAATTCTGTTTCAAATTCAGGATTATTTTCACGTTTATCTATAAGTGCACGGGCGGCCAACTGAAAATCTATCCGGTATGCCAGCCATAATGCTCGCGTACTATGAAAATCCGGCGCATATTGTCTGATAATGGCTTTTTGCTGTTTGCTTAAACGTCCAACGTAATCGCTGATCCCATCTTCAATGTCTTCGACCCGGGACTCGGTGACTTCGTCTTCCGATTTACCTTCTGCCTCAGCCAGCTTTTCAGCGATTTCGTCATTTTCTTCTGACAGTTCTTTAAACAAGGATTCAACCTGCTCATCGGTTAATTGGGCAGCCAGTTGCGCCAATTCCGGGCTAACGTGATCCCTGAGTCGCTCCCAGTGTTCGCGACTTTTCCACAGGTGATCTGAAATACTTTCTGCCGTGAGTCGCTCGTTTTCAACGTCGGCTTTCAGCGATTTCAGGTGCTTCACGTATTTAGCCAACTCTTCGCTGCGATGCCAGTTTAACCAATTGGCAAAGTGTTCATCGAAGAGATTTTCCTGTCTGTCACTTAATTCAACATAATCATCTACATACCAGTGAATCAACCAGTCCAGATTGTTGTAGGTAAACTTGGTGGAACAACCCGCCAGCAGCAGGAACCCAAAAAGCAGTATCAGTTTTTTCACGTTGACGTCCTGTTATTCGCCAAATAGGTTAAACACTTGGCTTAGCTCAATATTCCTGACACGATAATGTGTCATATACTATACGCATACGACCAGCAAACGGAACAATGATTCCGTATCTGCACAATGTGGCTTTGTATCAAATTGTTAAGGACGCACTATGACCAGTAAACGTATCGCGGTATTGACGTCTGGGGGCGATGCTCCGGGCATGAACGCATGTATTCGCGCCATTGTTGTTGCCTGTGAAGGTGCCGGGCATACCATTATTGGCTTCGAGCATGGCTACAACGGCCTCCTCGAACAAAACTGGCGTAAGCTGGATAGCAAAAAGGTACATAATATTATTCAGCGTGGCGGCACCATCTTACGCAGTGCACGCTGCAAAACGTTCAAGCAGGACGCCTCAGGCCAACTTGCTGCCAATAACCTGGATGAGCTGGCGATTGATGCACTTATCGTCATCGGGGGTGATGGGTCGTTTCGTGGTGCAGTGCACCTTGGAAAATTCTGGGGCGGACAGGTTATTGGTCTGCCGGGCACCATTGATAATGATATTTATGGTTGCGATGCCACTATTGGCTATTACACCGCTATCGATACCGCAATGAGTTCTATCGATAAAGTACGCGATACCGCAGATGCATTCGAACGAATATTTTTAGTGGAAGTTATGGGTCGACATGCTGGCTTTTTAGCGTTAAATGCAGCGATAGCCTCGGCTGCTGACTATGTCATTGTGCCAGAGTTTTTTAAAACCACAGATGATGAGCTTAATAAAATAGCAAAACAGATTAAAGCACGCCGCGAACAACAAGGCGCCCTAAGTTTTATTATTGTGGTTGCCGAAAACGTTTGGCCTGAAGGGCTTTTGGGGCTAAGCAATGCGCTTCACAATAAAGGAATTGATGATGTAAGGCCAGTGACCTTAGGGCACGTACAGCGCGGCGGCTCACCCGTTAGCCAAGATAGACTACTAGCAACAACCCTCGGAGAGTTCGCAATTAGTTTAGTGGGAACTAACCACACCAACATTTTGGTAGGTGAAGTTAACCAACGACCTGTCATTGTGCCAATAGAAGAAACATGGAAACACGCTAAGCCTTTAAACGACGCTCAAATTTGTG
>CAXQZJ010000064.1:0-13323 GCA_964228145.1 Alteromonadaceae bacterium
CCGAATCGCGTCCAATCCTTCCTGAACCGTGAAATGCACTTCATGATGCACTGTGCCAATTTTATCTGCGACTTTCCGAGCGGCAATCAAATCTGGTGCGCCCTTCAGGCCGACCGCAAAGCTGTGTAAGCGCGGCCACCAAGCATCTGATTTACCTTCGTCTTCAATTCGCTTTGCCACATATTTTGCTGCTACCGCAGACACCAATGACGAATCAAGTCCCCCAGACAGTAATACGCCGTAAGGCACATCAGACATCAGGTGCGATCTTACTGCGTTTTCAAAAGCTTGCTTTAGCTCTTGCAGGTTGCTTTGGTTGTTCGCAACATTGTCGAACTCCATCCAATCGCGCTGATAGTATTGTTTCAGTTCGCCTGTTTTGCTCCAAAGACAATGACCGGGAGGGAACTCCTTGATGGTTTTACACACAGGGGCTAAAGCCTTCATTTCAGACGCCACGTAAAAATTGCCATGCTCATCGAACCCAGTGTACAAAGGAATAATACCCATATGGTCGCGGGCTATCAGATAAGCGTCTTGTTCTTGATCGTACAGGACAAAGGCAAACATCCCTTGCAACTTATCAATAAAATCAACGCCAAATTGCGAATATAACGGTAAAATAATTTCGCAGTCTGATTCGGTTTTAAACGGATAATCGCTAGCAAACTCGCGCTTCAAATTTTTGTGATTATAGATTTCGCCATTGACCGCCAGAACCTGCTGATTATTCTGACTAAACAGAGGTTGGGCGCCGGTGTTAACGTCAACAATCGCCAAGCGTTCGTGGGCTAAAATTGCGTTATTATTATTCCAGATCCCGGACCAGTCAGGGCCACGGTGACGCAGAAGTTTAGTGAGCTCCAGCGCCTGCGTTCTTAATTCTGTGACATCTGTTTTGATGTCCAGAATGGCGAAAATACCACACATATCAGGCTTCTCTCTTAATTTTATTGAGGTCGTTTAACGGTCTGAATCATTCAGACATCGGGTGCGTTTGTCGTCATGCTTTATTGCCTGCAACACGCCCATTGAATGTGCCAGCCTGACGCCAAAATGCAAGGCGATTGGGATGTTTTTTTATGAAATTGAGCGCCTTTATGATAAAAGTTTCATAAAGTGCGTATTTTTATACAGTTTGTGAAAGGAATGTAATTAAATTGAAGGGGCAGGAACTGCCCCTTCAGTCTGAGAGGTAACTGGTCAGTTACTTGCGCTGGAACTCACTGGTTTGTGACCATTGAGGCCAAACGTCTGAGGTGACAATTTGGTAACCGACATCGAACAATAATTGCGTGTCTTCTTCTACGCCTGCAAAACTCCAACTTTCGCGGAACTCATCACAAACTTTATGATAACAGCCCCGAACCACCAGATTAGTCTTTTTGCGGTATTGTGCGGTTTCATCATCAATCGGCTGTGTTCCACCTTTAGCATATAAAGCAGGCACCCCTTGCTTAGCAAAGTTAAAGTGGTCTGAACGATAGTAGATACCAGCTGCTGGGCTGCTCTCCTCTACCAGCACGCGGCCCTGACGCTGGGCTGCCACTTCGAGGTAATCTTCCATTTCAGACTTGCCTTTGCCTACGACACTGACATCTTTAGTTTTGCCTAAAATATTCATGGCATCCATATTTATATTTGCCACGGTTTTGTCTAACGGAATGATAGGGTTCTCTGCGTAATACTTCGATCCCAGCAGGCCTTGCTCTTCGGCCGTTACAATCAAAAAACTTACTGAGCGTTTTGGTGCTTGCTCCAGGCTGGCGAACGCTTTTGCCATCACTAAAGCAGCCGCTGTACCTGTGGCATTGTCATGTGCGCCGTTATAAATTTTGTCATCACCCTCTAGGCTGTCGTGCTTCCCTAAGTGATCCCAGTGAGCGGTATAGATAACATGCTCATCTGGTGCTTCACTGCCTTCAATAGTTGCGAAAACATTGTAGCTTACCGATCTCTTTAGAGTGGAATTGACCGTGATGCTGGCGGTGGTGTCCAGCGCCACGTGGTAAGGACCTGCAATTGCCTTGGCTTTTTCTTCAGCAAAGTCGAAGCCGCGATTAGCAAACAAGTTAATGGCAGCCTCATGGGATATCCATCCCTCAACGCCGACTCTGTCCATGTTACCATTGTCTTTTACCAGACCGTACTGGGGACCAGTCCAGCTATTTGCGACCACTGACCAATCGTAGGATGCTGGTGCGGTTTCGTGGACGATAAATGCGGCTGCGGCACCTTGTCGGCTGGCTTCTTCGTATTTGTACGTCCAACGACCATAGTAGGTCATGGTTCCCCCCTGAAACTTTTCACCGTCAGGATTTTCAAAGCCAGGGTCGTTGACCAGAATCACCACTGTCTTGCCTTTTACATCAAGTCCTTCGTAGTCATTCCAACCGTATTCAGGTGCATTGACACCGTACCCGACAAATACCACTTCGCTGTCTTTCAATTCGACAGTGGCTTGTTCGCGGGAGGTTCCAGCCACCATATTTTCTTTGTAGATCAGCGTTTGGTCACCAATGCTGAGTGTCATATCGGGGTCAGCAGTGATCTCCAATAACCCGACTTCTTGCAGGTAGCTGTCGCCATTTCCGGGTTTAACACCGTACTTTTTCAATTCACCAACCAGAAAGTCGATGGTTTTTTTCTCACCAGGCGAAGTGGGCGAGCGTCCTTCGAATTCATCAGATGCGATAGTCTTTGTGTAGTCACGTAAATCAGCCGCGCTGATGGCCTGATAAGCCTGCTCGAAGGTAGTTCCTTCGCGCTGCGCAGCGGTTTGTTCCGGTGCTTCTGAACAAGCGCCCAGTAACACCGCTAATGGTAGTAAAGAAACGAGTTTTTTATGCATTGTTTTTCCATGCTCGTAGCCAATTGACATCCGGCAGAGTACACTACCGGCATGCAATATCAAGCACCATCCAACTGGATGACCAGTATCTGGTCAACCCACCCATTTACCCAGCTTCACTACTTGGGTTTACAAGCTTTGACCGACTTTCCTGAAATTAAATGGTTGAATCAAGCTTGGTCGTGCCCTGTCCAATTTATGTCACAGCATGATTTCGACTCAGATGGTCGCTATTACGAGGAAGTGATTTTTGCCACAGGCCAGGTGCCGACCCGTAACCGTAATTGGCATGACCTTTTTAACGCTGCGGTTTGGGCGCAGTTTCCTGGTGCTAAATCTATGCTCAATCAACAACATATGCAGGATATTCGAGAGGTCGGTTTAAATCCGCGCACACCAAGACGAAACCGCATAACACAATTTGACGAGTGTGGTGTGATAATCACCTATTATCAGTCTGATGTGCCTGAGTTGCTTGCAGGACACAACTGGGCCGATGCATTTGTCACGCGCAGAGCGCAGTGGGGTAAGCAAGTTAAAGCGTGGGTGTTCGGTCATGCTAACTTTGAAATGTTACTTAACCCTTTTATCGGTTTAACCGGGAAATGGTTGGCAATTGAGGTCGATGAGCAATTTAGTGAGCTTTCCTTATCAAAGCAATGCAGCGACATTGATAAAAGATTAGCAGCCTTATTAAATGACAATATTTTTGCTTCCAAGGGGGCATTGAGACCACTGCCGCTTCTTGGTGTACCGGGGTGGTACGCAGAAAATAAAAACGCTGAGTTTTATAAAAACTCAGCGTACTTTATGCCTAAAAGAATGGCAGTTTAAATAACCTTATACAGTGCCCAGATTCCGAAAATTAACACGGTTGGCGCTGCGGCGATTGCCCACGCGGTAGCGCCTTTAATATTGGTCCACTTGCTAATACCGACGGCACAAAGATAAATCATCCACAAGGACTCTAGTTTCAATCCCTGAGCAAAACCCACCCAATTATCTGATAATGACATGCCGGTCAGGTAAGCCAATGACGTTGGTTGCAGCACAAGTGGCGATAATTGCGGATCATTCGCTGTTGCAATCAGTCCTAATGCAACCACAGAGCCGATGATCATGGGTAATCCGGTCCACCACAGTAAGCCATACCAATCGGTAAAACCATTGAGGTTGTCGTCGTCTATTTTGGTGGTCGCCAGTAAATACACAGCCATAATTGCGTTAACAATCACGATAAAAAGGGGCGCCAACAGGGAGCCATACTGATACGTGGTGGCGTTAATGGATTCAGCCATTGCGTTAATTTGCGCAGGTGCCAGATCCTGACCTTGCAACGTGGCAATGTACATTTCCTTATACCACTCGATATCAACAAATCCCCAGTACATAAAGCCGGGTAGCACAATCGCAATGCTGATAAGCAGAAAC
This sequence comes from Alteromonadaceae bacterium, assembly GCA_964228145.1. Lineage (GTDB taxonomy): Bacteria > Pseudomonadota > Gammaproteobacteria > Enterobacterales > Alteromonadaceae > Pseudobowmanella. Next base: position 4,283 of record CAXQZJ010000064.1, read on the forward strand.
GGTATCCATGACCAGTTGTTGACTTTATCGAGCGTGGCGAAGACCGCATTGGGGCGGTAAAACACCTCAATGACGGCCTGAAACGGGCTGGTTATTGGTTTCATTTTAGTTGGCATCCTTTTTAACGTTTTTATAGCTTGTTACATTAATTAGTCTGAAGATCATTGTAAATCTTCTCGGCCTGTTGTGTGATAGAGACATTGTTACACGATGTGACAAGCAAACATATAAACTTGAAGGTATTCAGGATGATAGAGATAAGCCATCTGGCCAAAAAGTTTGCTGTAGAGTCGCCTAAAAAACTCAGCGAACAGGAACGCAAAGACCCGCGTCTACAAGGACGTTTTTTTCACTCAGTACGTGATGTTAGTTTTGTCTGTAAACCCGGTGAAGTGCTCGGGTTACTGGGCCCCAATGGTGCTGGCAAAACCACAACCTTACGTATGCTAAGCACGGCACTTAAGCCCGATGCCGGTAGTGTGATGATAAACGGCGTAGATGTACTTGAGAATCCTCTTATTGCCCGTAAAAAGATTGGCTTTCTGTCTGGTTCAACCGGTTTGTACGGGCGATTAACCGGGCGAGAGAATATAAGTTATTTTGGTACCTTGCACGGGGTGAAGTCTAACGTCATCAAGCAACGCATCGATGAACTGGCAGACCTGCTGGATATGCACAGTTTTCTTGACCGCCGGGCGGAGAATTTTTCTACCGGTATGAAGCAGAAAGTGTCGATCGCCAGAGCGGTTATCCATGAGCCGGAATTGGTCGTGTTGGATGAGCCGACAACCGGGCTGGATATCATGGCGACAGGCACCGTTATGGACTTTATTCGTCGCTTGAAGGATAAAGGCACACCGGTGATTTTTTCGACCCACCACTTGGATGAAGTTCAGGAGTTGTGTGACAGAGTGACCGTGATAAATGAAGGGTTAACCTGTTTTGACGACGATGTTGCGACCTTCAGCGCCATTGCTGATGGCAAACTTCACCAGAGTTTCCTGACCATTCTTGAGCAGGGTAAAACACAGCAAAACAAGGAGCAGGCCGATGTGGTTGGTGTTTAAAAAAGAACTAAAAGAACTATTAAGGGATCGTAAAACCCTGTTTTTTATGATCGCGTTACCTATGTTGTTGTTTCCACTGATTTTTGGTGCAATGATTTTTTTCACCTCGAATGCAGTAAAAGAAGCAGAAAGTAAGGTCCTTAATTATGCGATTGTTGGCGAGCAGTATTCTCCTGACATCGCTGAGGGTCTTGCAAATGCCACTGACCAATTTGCACGCGTAGAAATCGAGTCAGACGCGGACTACGCCGAGTTAATTAAATCCAAGCAGGTCGACTTTGTTATCGAAGTTCCCGCCAGCTTCTCGACCCAGGTACTAAGTTCTGAACAACACGTGGTAAAGCTATACCTGAACGACTCAGGATTAAACAAAGTGTATTCGCGCGTGCGTGAAGTGGTCGGCGAGTTGTCAGACGATATGCAGCGCGCCGCATTCAGTGAACTCGGGGTGTCCGAAACACAACAAGTAGCCATCCTAAAGCCGATTAGCCTGGAAAAAGAAAACGTTGCCGATGCCCGTGAAAACTGGGGCGAAAAGATTGGTGGCTTTTTACCCTACATGATTTTTATCTTGTGCTTACAAGGCGCGATGGCCCCGGCAGCTGATTTAGGTGCTGGTGAAAAAGAACGTGGCACGCTGGAAACCTTACTTATTTCTCCGATGGAACGGTCTTCGTTAGTGCTTGGTAAATTTTTTACGATCGCTCTCGCTGGCGTGGTGACCGCACTTATCACGGTAGGGAGTTTGGCTATATGGGGCTTGATATTAGCCCAGGGAATGGCGGTTAAAGTGGTAGCAGACATTATGGGCATGATTGGTCTGGTCGACTTCTTGCTGGTATTCCTGATGCTGATTCCGATTGTTGCTATTTTCGCTTCTGTATTGCTTAGCTTGTCAATATATGCGCGCAGTTTTAAAGAGGCACAAAGCTACATGGGGTCACTGATTGTTGTGGTCATTTTCCCTGCGATTATGGCAATGATGCCGGGGGTTAAGCTTGAAGGTGTGTGGACCTGGGTACCGCTGACTAACGTATCGTTGGCTATGAAAGAGTTGCTAAAAGGCACAATGGACTATTTTGCGCTGATTGGAATTTTCGGTTCTACAGCGCTGATCGCTGCTGCGCTTATCGCTTTCAGTGTTCACTGGTTCAATAAAGAGAAAGTGCTGTTCAGATAAACCTGTATGTATATCTAAAAAAGCGGCCAATTGGCCGCTTTTTTATTGTTGTCCTCTGGAATTTTTCGCTCCATCGTGATGTCTTAGATTCACCGCGGAAATTTAGCTATAGGCTTTGTGATGATTGAAAAATCCCATGGTTTGTCTATTGGAATTGAGCGTAGTGGGCAAACTATTATGTTGGTCCTCAAGGTCGTGGGAAAGTTAACTCACGAGGATTACCAACTGATTACACCTATGCTGGAAGGGGCATTACAGGGGATAGAGCAGCCAAAGATCAATGCATTGGTGGATGTTTCCCAAATGGAAGGTTGGGAATTACAGGCCGCATGGGACGATTTTAAGCTGGGCATTAAACATGGCAGTGAGTTTGAACGCATTGCATTGATTGGCAACAAACAGTGGCAACAGCGCATGGCGGCGGTAGCCAATTGGTTTATCTCGGGCCGCGTAGAGTTTTTTGAAGAAAAGTCTAACGCGCTGGAATGGCTAACCTTTAAAGGCTAGCCAACCAGGCATAATGTGCCAGAGTGATTGTCGGTGTCAGCTCTCTCTTTGGATATAGTCGGCAAATGCGGTATCCAGCGCCTCGAAAGATTTTAGGTTTAGCTGGTGTAATAACCAATAGCTGACATCCTGCTGTTGGGCGAGACGTGCTCTTATCTTTGCAAAAACCTTCTTTCCTAAACGTTGTTGTAAGTAACGGTTAAACCAGTGTACTTGTGTATAAAACTGTGTGGGCAGGTTGCTGTCGGAATCTGTCTCAATGTTAAAAACACCAATACTTTGTCCACTTTTGCTACTTTGCGCTTGGCTGATTAAGGCTGACATTTGCTGTTGCATTTGAGTAAAAGCGGGATGGGGCATTTCAAAGAAGTCTGAAAACGGAATCCAGCTCTGTTGAGCGGTTTGTTCGCGGGCGTTGTTCAATTGGGTGTTCTCGCACAGCACAGCAACAGATTCATCAAACCAGTCTGGAATCAAGGGGTGACCATAAGCAAAGTCGGCCTGAGTGGTTGCCTGCAAACCTGCTTGGTTGACTTGTTGGATCAGCAACTTGTGGCAGGCTTCATGAGCCAGAATATTCTCCTTGTGTATGCCATTGGAGGCTCCATTCAGCTCACTTTGCTGCGTTAATCCCTTATAGCTAAGTTGGGCTAAATAACCTTCGCGAAATATTTCTTTTTTCATGGTAAGGAGTTGCATAGGGTGTTCTTGCAATACCACGTCTAATTGTTTGGTCGGCCCCAGGTACTCGTTGTAAGTGTTAATCGCTTGAATTAACTCGGTGCGTTCACGACTTAAGTCTGCGCCAGTAATACCGAACAAACGCAGTCCGGAATTTTCGTAAAATAACCTCGTTACTGGCTGGGCCTCAGTGGGCAGCTGACTCTGGGACTCTGGCGTCAACATCACAACCGTTTGAGCAATTGCCTGAGAGCTGACAGAAAAATATACCAGGCTGTACAGTGTTGTAAGTAGTCTTAAATACTTGTAGTTATCTAATCTCACGTATCGTTCCTTTGTGCTAACAGAATACCAACGCTAGCTCAGTTTAGATGCTCATGAACGGGCTAATCGATGAAGTCCGGTAGCCAATAGGTAAGCACGCCGGTCCGGGGGATAAACGCTTATCGATTCAATTCATCCCTTCGTATAGCAAAACGGGTTGGTGGCCGAAAAGAATGGGAATCTGACCTTAGGTATGCCTATACTATTTGAATAAAAAGTTAATAAAATCAGATATTAAAGGGAATTATGCAGAAGCTTAAACTTACTGAGATTGTGCTGCACCTAGGCTTGTGGGCACTGTATTTTTGGTTGTTTAACGACGTTGGACTGGTTTTAGTCAGTCACGACGACAGCTTGAGCGGTTTGCAGACGCCCTGGATGTTCGGACTCAGTGTACTGGCCACTTTCTACCTGTTCTATTGGCGAGTTTGGCCGCGACTAGATCTCGGAAGACCATGGAGTGCATTGTTACTGGGCTTGAGCATAGTATTGGCGTTGGTTGTACTCGAGTATTTGCTTCATCGGGTGTATTTGGGTCTGGAAGTGCAGATTGCTCTGCTCGTGACTGTCTATATCTTATTAAAACACTGCTTGTGGGTGGGTATTTCGTGTGTGGTGTTTTATACAGTGGCTAAGTTAAAGGCGGGAGAGCGGCGTAAACGGCTGGAACTAGCCCATAGTCAGATGGAACTGGCGTTTTTAAAGCACCAAATTCAACCTCATTTTTTGTTTAACGTGTTAAACAGTTTGTACAGTAGTGCATATGGCTACGGTGACACAAAGACGGCGTCCGGCATCGCAACGCTTTCTTCTATGCTGCGCTATGTCCTGTATGACACGCATGCTGAAAAAGTGCTGTTAGACAATGAGGTAAAGTACCTCAATGATTATTTGGCCCTGCAAATGTTGAGGTTTGAAGATGATGTTGCGCTTGAGTACCAGGTAGAAACCGGAACTAGGGGTGTGTATCTGGCGCCGATGTTATTGATCACTTTGGTGGAAAATGCATTCAAACACGGTATTTTGCCGAATCAGAAGAATACTATCGATATTGAGATTGGCGTTACGGGTAAGACCATTATAGTTCAGGTAAGTAATCCCGTTACCAAGGCTCAAGTCCGGCCAGAAAGGGCGAACAGAGATGCGAGTGGAGGCGTGGGATTGAGTAACTTAAAGCGGCGACTGGCGCTGATTTATCCGAATTCGCACAAGCTTGACTTGAAAATTGATCAGCAACGATTTATCGCAAGGATGGAATTGCCATGCAACTAACTACAGTTGTCGTCGATGATGAGAAGCCGGCACTGGATCTCATTTGCGATTATGTCGCGAAAACACCGAATTTAGACCTGCAAGCCAGTTTTCGTGATAGCCGGGATGCGCTCAACTATTTAACTCACCACGCCGTTGATCTGTTACTTATCGATATCAATATGCCGGTGGTGAGTGGACTGGAGTTGGTTCGGGCCCTGAAAGCGCCCCCAAACGTAATATTTATTACCGCTCACACTAAGTATGCATTAGATGGTTTTCGGCATAATGCACAGGATTACTTAGTTAAGCCGGTGAGTTACGCAGATTTTTATACCGCGATCGGCAAAGTGCAGGCCACCTACTCACAGCGATCTGAGCTTTATTCTGGAGAGGAGGCTACCCGATTGGATTATATCTTTATCAAAGTCGCTTCATGTTTTCATCGGGTGAACTTGGCGGACATTCAGTATATTGAGGCGTGCGGTGATTATGTTATCTACTACAGCAACGAACAAAAATGGATGAGTTTACAAAGCATGGCGCAAGCATTAGCAATGGTGTCTGCCGGTAATTTCATGCGAATCCACCGTTCATGTATTGTAAATCTGGAACACGTTGACACCGTGTATCGGGATTATCTGGTTATTGCAGGACAGCAAAAATCTATTGGAAAACGGTATCAGCAGACTCTGCTATCGCATCTGACTGAGTGTTAACACTGCAGAAAAAAGCCCGGTTGTGGAAACCGGGCTTTTGCCAATTATGTGCGGGTTACGTCGACGTAGACTTTTAGTTTTTGCCCCGGTTGCAGGTACTTTTTGCTGTCCAATTGATTCCACTTGGTTAGATCACCGACGCGGACATTGAACTTATCAGCGATTCGCGCCAGCGAGTCGCCGCGACGAACCGTATAAGTCACCGAGCGCATAACTGCATTTTGGCGTTGCTCGTCAGACACTTTGTCGACCCAAACAACCAATTTCTGGCCAAGTTGCAGGGGATCGGTCGGTGCCATACCATTCCATTTGGCTAAGCTGCGCAGGTTGACCTTGTAGGTGCGGCTCAAATCCCAGAAGTTATCGCCCGATACCACGGTGTGTTTCAGTTGATAGCGGCCTCGGCGCTTGTCTTGCGTAGCCTGCAATCGCTGTGATTGCGACAATGAATAGTCTTCTAATGATTGCAGTGCAACCGGCACCAGAATGTGCTTGCCCGCCACGATGGTGTTTCCATCTAACTCATTGACCCGCTTAATCACATCAACAGTGGTGTGATATTGTTTGGCAAGCTTAAGCAAGCTGTCACCAGATTTGATCTTGTGCCTGACCCAATTTAACCGGTCGCGTTCGCCCAGTTTGGCTAACTCGGCCTTAAACGCATCAGCTTGTGTAATAGGTATCAACAGATGATGAGGACCATCAGGATCAGTCGCCCAGCGGTTAAAGCCGGGATTCAGCGCGTGCAATTGCTTAATGGTCAATCCAGCCATATCAGCTGCCATGGCCAAATCGATTTGCGAACCTACATCGACTAATTCTGTCAGTGGGCTGTTGGCGATCGGCGTCCAATATTCATCCACTTCAGGATGATTCACCATGATGTCCTTTAACGCCAATAATTTAGGTACATAGGCGCGGGTTTCTTTGGGTAAATCCAATGACCAAAAGTCAGTCGGCAAGCCTTTACGCTTGTTGGCTTTAATGGCCCGTAATACGCGGCCTTCACCGCTATTATATGCAGCAAGGGCATGCAACCAATTACCGTCGAACATCTTAAGTAAATACTCAAGGTAATCCAGAGCAGCAGTAGTGCTGGCGATAACATCGCGACGTCCGTCGTACCACCAACCTTGCTTCAGTCCGAAACGTTTGCCAGTGCCTGGAATGAACTGCCACATACCGGCCGCGCGCCCGTGGGAGTAGGCAAAGGGATCAAATGCACTTTCAACTATTGGGAGCAGGGTTAGCTCCAATGGCATATCGCGGGCTTCGATTTGTTCAACGATATGGTACAAAAACGGCTCAGCTCGTTGGCTAATACGGGTTAAATAATGGGGGTGTTTTAAATACCAGTTTTTTTGGCTTAACACGCGTTTATTATCGGGTACCGGCATGCTTAACTGAGTACGCACTCTTTCCCATACGTCGGTGACCACTTCGTCGTCTTCGGTGTCGGGGCTGAGTGCAACGTCAATATCATCCACGGGGTGCTGAACCGGGATAACGCCTTCCTGGCTTATTGCACAGGTGTCATCGATTTCATGGTGTTGTTGCATCTCACATTCGGATGCGATCTCGCTGGCAATATGTTGCTCTTGTTGTTTTTGTTGCTCTATCAATCCGAATAAGTCAGACGTTGAACTACAGGCGGACAACAAAAGGGTAACCGGAAGTACCACATACGCTTTCATCGGTTGTACCTTTTTGTGATGGGCCACAGGCCCCTAAAATGTTAAGACTAATCAGCCTATTCTAATGATTAAAATTGGTCTTTCCAGCGCCGAATTTCGCTAAACACTTCGCAATCGCTGCTGGGATTAACTTCACTACGGCTCGCCGCGCTTTCCCTGACTTCCCGCTGGTCACAGCGCACGAACGGGTTTATTTGCCTCTCAATAGCGATTTTACTGGGCAATGTCGGCTTGCCCTGGGCTCGCTGTTGATGCGCCCAGTCGGAAAATTCGACCAAGGTTTGGTTGTTCGGTTCCACGGCTTTGGCAAATTCAATATTGGCCAAGGTGTATTCATGGGCGCAAAACACCAGGGTGGCATCGGGTAATTGCATTATTTTTTGCAGCGATGCGTGCATTTGTTGTGGTGAGCCTTCAAATAATCGGCCACAGCCCGCACTAAACAGTGTGTCACCGCAAAATAACCAATCATCGTTGTAAAAGGCAATGTGATCCCGGGTGTGTCCCGGCACGTCCATTACCTTAAACGTTAAATCAAGAGCGGGCAGAGAGACAACAGTGTCTTCGTTAACCACATGACTCACACACGGAATCCGCGATGTGTCGGCAGCATATACCTCTGCATCAGGGTAGTGCTGCTTGAGGGTTTTAATCCCACCGATGTGGTCGGCATGGTGATGTGTGACCAAAATGGCGGCTAAGTCCATTTGTCGGTTGCTTAGTTCATCGAGCACCGCGATGCCATCACCGGGGTCGACAATGACGCATGTAGTGGATTGTGCTTCTTGCTTTACTTGCGCAATGCACCAGATATAGTTATCAGTAAATGCGGGTATCGGGTACACCGCTAAATTTTGTGTTTGCATAGTGACATTTTGGCACATTTGAGAGGATCAATGAAACCAGCTTACCTGCCAGAACCTTTTTCCCGGCCCCAAGCATGGGAGCAATTGCCCGGTGGCGGCGCGATCCAAGATAAATTGCAAGCCATTGCGGATAAGGTATGTCGCCAGTTTTTTGGTTATCACATACTGCAATTGGGTCAATTGAGTTGCCAGTTGGAGTTAAGCGAATGTCCGATTAAACACAAGGTTAAACAGTCGGCCATGCCAGATGCTGTCGAGGGGCTGATTTCCAATGCGGAATCTCTGCCTTTTAAGGAAAACAGTATTGATGCTGTTGTCAGCGCGTTGGAATTGGATTTCTCTCGGGATCCCCATCAAATCTTGCGGGAGATCGATCGCATCATGATCCCTGAAGGGAAACTTATGTTGATTGGATTCAATCCACTTAGCATATACAACCTTGCGCGTTTCGCGCCTGGCAGTAAACGCGGGTTGGTAAGAAGCGCGCGATTTTTCAGCTGTGCCAGGGTTTGCGATTGGTTAAGTCTGCTTGGTTACGAAATTTGCTCGACACAAAAAGTCGTGCAGGGCAGTTTTTTATTGAATCGGCAGTATCTTCACGCCAGAGGGTTACCGACCTGGTTACAAAAATGGCTTCCCAATCTGGGCGCAGTGTATGTAATCGTCGCGAAAAAGCGCGTCTCAACACTGACGCCAATGAAACCTAAGTGGCATGCAAAACCGAAATTGGCCAGTGTCGTAGGGCTGTCTGC
>CAXQZJ010000065.1:0-23598 GCA_964228145.1 Alteromonadaceae bacterium
TTTACAAGCAGCGGCGAACTAGTCGCCGCTATCCTGTTTTATGCTGGTTGAGGATTCTAGTTGCTGGCGTTTTTGCAGCATGCGTAAAACGCGGTAACACATTAACGCCCAAAACACACCGGCGCACCAACCCGCTAACACATCAGTAGGCCAATGTACGCCCAAGTAAACTCGGCTAACACCCACACTAACCACAATCACACTGACAGCAATGACGATCAATGCCCTGACCCGGATCCGGGACTGAACCTGAATCACAATGGTCGCCAAGGTGAAATACACCAGTGCCGCCATCATCGAATGACCACTGGGAAAACTACTGGTGTATACATAGCTACCATGGGGAACCAAATCTGGTCGCGGACGAGTAAAACCGTACTTCAAGCCAAAGCTGACCAACATACCTGTGACGACCGCTATGAGTACATACAAAGCCATGCGTGGTTTATTACGTAGCATTAGATAACTGGCGCTACACAAGGTTAAAAATGTCAGTATGCCGGTGCCGCCCAAACCGGTTACATCACGCATCAGTTCTTCAAACCAGCGAGGACCGAGAGGATCAGACAAATCAGTTGCGCTGCGAAGAGCAATAATAATGCTTTCATCCAGCGCCTGTGACTCACCCTCCATAACCACCACGGCCAATTGGACAAATGTCCACAACAAGCCACTTAGCAACAGTAACAGCAGCCAGGAAGAACGCCCCCCATGGATGAATTGATTAATCATTTTTTGCTTCCTTACGGTCGTTTACCCTATCTGCCACTTGAGACAAACTTAACAGCTTGTTACCGTGGATAAAAATCAAACAGAGACACCTATGCGCCTAGTCTATCTATTGTTTACTCTGCTGGGGAGTTTTTCAGCTTTTAGTCAGCAACATCCATGGCCTATGCAGCAACGCGCCGAATTTATTGATGAAATCACCGAGCACAGATTAAAACACGTATTGCCTGAGTTAATGCGTCGTGAAAACATCGATATGTGGATTGTCATCGCCCGCGAATATAACGAAGACCCGATTGTCGAGACCTTATTGCCGGCCACCTGGTTAGCCGCCAGACGTCGCACCATACTAGTGATGTATACCCCGGCGCAAGGACGGTCTGAATATTATGCGATTGCCCGCTATCAGGTCGGCAGTATGTTCGAAAAAGCCTGGGATAAAGAAACCCAACCAAACCAATGGCAAGCGCTGGTTGAACTGATTAAGCAAAAGCAACCTAAGCGCATTGGTCTAAATATCTCCGAAGGAGAGGGATTGGCTGATGGATTGACTCACAGCGAATACCTGGCAGCCAGCCACTATCTGAACCAAGTTGAGGGCGAGATTGTTTCCGCTGAGTCGTTGGCCATCAGTTGGCTGGAAACGCGCAGCAAACCCGAAATCACTGTGTACGCTGAGATCGTAGCGTTAGGCCACTCGATCATCGCCGAGGCCTTCTCTAATAAGGTGATCACCCCAGGTAAAACCACCACCGATGATGTGGTTTGGTGGCTAAGAGAGAAAACCCGTGAACTCAAGTTGGTAAACTGGTTTCATCCTACCGTGTCTATCCAACGTGCAGATCAGCAAAAATTTGACCATGTCGAGGCCTTCAGTCAACGTCCCGGAGAACAAGTCATTCAGCCCGGCGACTTACTGCACGTTGACTTTGGTTTTACCTATTTGCGCTTAAACACCGACCAGCAGCAGCATGCCTATGTCTTGCGGCCCGGCGAGACTGATGCGCCTGACTACTTAAAGCATGCCTTGGCCAACGGCAATCAACTGCAGGACATCTTCACTGACTTATTCAAACAAGGTCGAAGCGGTAACGAAATTTTACTTAAAGCCAGGTCTGAGGCGACGAATAAAGGACTTATTCCGCATATTTACACGCACCCTATCGGGTATCACGGGCACGCCGCGGGTACGACTCTGGGTATGTGGGATGCGCAAGAGGGGGTACCAGGTGCAGGCGACAGGCCACTCCATTTAAACACCGCTTACTCAATTGAACTGAATGCTGCCACCTCCATACCTGAGTGGGGGAAAACCATACGAATTATGCTCGAAGAAAATGCCATTTTCACCCAAACCGGCGTGCACTATCTGGATGGCCGCCAACAAGCTTTTCATTTGATCAAATCTCAACAGTAAAATATTGCGGCATCGGTTGCGCCGCTCTTTTATCCGCGCTAACAGGCTAAAAAAGTTTGTCTTTTTTCGGCCTGTTTCTATTTTTCTACTATATTCATTCGGTACGTACCCACTCAGGGTACCTAGCTGTCCAGAGCTTCGCTCTTTCTATTCTGCTTTAAATCAGGAATACATTTGTGCTAAATCGAACCCGTTATTGGCCGTTACTTTTGCTCAGCCTAGGGGCTGGCTCAACAATGGCATCCCAATGGTCCGTTAATGAACTTCATGTTCAATACGCCGACACGCTTCAACCCTTTGCGGCTCCCGGAACTAAGAGTGATACACTCATTTTTACCCTGCAACATGCCAGTGGCTGGGAGTATGGTGGTCACTTTTTCTTTGTCGATCATACCCGGGTGGATAACGACACCAGCTTTTATGGGGAATGGTATCCCACTTTCAGCAGCAAAAAGATTTTTGATATCAGCTATTCCGGCTTGCTCCGGGATATGTCACTGGTACTAGGCGTGAACGCAGCGCCCGATTCAAATATCGTCAAGTACCTACCCGGCTTACAGTTGGAATGGAATGTTCCCGGCTTTAACTTTTTTAACACCCTCATCACCGCCTACATAGACGACAGTGAAGGCCTCGACAGCGGAGGCGCACCACGAGAGGGTAATAGTTGGATGTTTGATGCGGCATGGCAATACCCATTGGAAGTTGGTAATCAAGCGTTTTCCATTGAAGGCCATGCTGAATACATTTCGTCACGGGAGACTGAGATTCCCGGTGTCACAACTCGCCATTGGATTTTGGCTCAGGTCCAGTTGCGCTGGGATGCAGGTAAAGCACTCAACTGGCAGGCAGACCGATTTTTTCTCGGTCTGGAATATCAATTCTGGCGCAACAAATTGGGTACTGATCAAAACGAAAGTGTTGCACAAGCGCTTGCCGTTTGGCGTTTCTAATTAGCAGGCTTAGTCATTATGAAGTTGAAACAAATTTTATCTGTCTCTTTGCTGGCCGCGATTGTGGTGCCCATGTTTGTGGCAATTACCATTTTTTCCACGTCCATGACCCGCTTCCTCACTAATAAAGTGGAACAAACCGAATTGCCCACCGCCTTACAAGAAGTCAAAAATGCCGTAGAGCTGGATTTGGCGCGGTCAATACTGCCCTCGCGCTCGCTTTCTACCAGTGAATATGTGATGGCTTGGATGCGGGCCGGTGAGCCGCAAGATCAAGTGCCCTTGCTAAGCAAACATCTATCCAGTGTTAAACAACAAAATGATGCTGTGGCAGCGTTCGTGGTGTCTGCAAATAGCGGTAATTACTATACCCCGGAGGGCATATCACGGCAGGTCGACGACGCCAATGATCCTTGGTTTGCTGATTTTATTGCTTCAAATAAAGCTTTTGATATCAGCATCGATATCGATAAAGGGGCACAAACAGCCACCGCCTTTATTAATTATGCTATCGAAGCTAACGGCCAACGTATCGGTTTGGCCGGGGTGGGTAAATCTCTTGATGCCATGACCGACCTGATCGCTGCTTATAAAATTGGTGAAAACGGCATAGTCTACCTGGTCGACAGCAATAACGTAATTCAACTTCACCCTCAGCAAGCCCAACGCGGGAAACGATTTGATGCTGCCGGTTTGGTAGGCAAGATAAATACCTTTGAACGGGACGGCACCACCTATGTCAAATCCGCTGCCCAACTGGACAGTTTGGACTGGTATTTGGTCACCGAGGTACCTGAAAGCGACCTTTACGGTGCAATAAACAGTGCCATTATCACTAATGTGGTGATTGGCATAGTCATCGCAATTATTGGCGTTGTAGGCGCCAAAGCCTTGTCGTCATTGATCTTTAAACCTATTGAAAAAATCACTGGTGCGGTCACGGAATTAACCCAAAAAGACGGGGATTTAACGGCGCGTCTCGACATTAAAGAAAACAATGAAATCGGTGATCTGGCAGACAAGATAGACTTGTTCCTCGAGCAGTTGCACGCCATGTTCAAACAGGTCTCGCAATCTGCCGATAATGTCCATGTGTTTGCCGGACAGGTTTACGAGCAAATCCAGCGCTCTCATGAATTCTCTAACACCCAGACTTCCAGCACCCTAACTGTAGCTGCCGCCGTTGAAGAAATGGACCTGACGGTAAAGGAAATTTCTAATAGTGCCCAGGGTGCTTCTGAAGTGGCAGCGACCACAGAATCCAACGTAAACACCAGTTTAGCTGTGATTAATCAGACCATGGAGCAAATGGGCCAATTGGGGCGCTTAATGAACAGCTCAGTTGACTCGGTTAACGAACTCTCCAGCCGTATCGCGTCTATTACAGATGTGCTGGAAGTGATTCGGGGCATTTCAGAACAGACCAATTTATTGGCGCTGAACGCGGCCATTGAAGCCGCCCGTGCTGGTGAGCAGGGACGGGGGTTTGCCGTGGTTGCCGACGAAGTACGTAATCTTGCAAAACGCACCTCTGATTCCACCGAAGAAATCAATGCCATGATCTCGACCCTGAATGCCACTGCCTCTCAAACGGTGAACGCTATTCAGGAAGGCAGTGCCAGTACGGGTTCAACCGCTGAGCAACTGTCCCAAAGCGTGACATCATTGCGCACCATTGCCGATGAAGTGATTCGCCTGACTGAAATGAACCGCCACGTGGCTACCGCTACCCGCGAGCAATCTCAGGCCACCGGCGAGATCAGCAAGAACGTATCGATTATTTCTGAAACCGCCCACGAAACCACCCATAGTATGGAAACATCCTACAAGCTGGTTAACGCATTGGAACAAGAATCCCAGGCATTATCAGCGACCATTAACCGCTTTACCTTGTAAGTTTAAGGCGTCACGCGCCAGCGTGACGCTTTTCCTCTGGCATTCACCTCAGGCTGATACATCGCCTCCGCATAGGTCCCGGGGGCCAGAAACTCGCCCGCAAAGCGCACCTGCACATAGTACTCAAACTGTTGCTCGCCGGCCTGGACATAGCTGGGGTAAAAGCTGACTTTATTCTCAAATACTCGCATGGGGTTGTAGGGCGCAATTCTCTGTCTCTCCACCAACGGCAAAGGTTCCGGTAACCCAACACTTGCACGCTGGGTAACATACCAGGCGGCCGGCAACCAATCGGTCACTGCAACCTGTCGCCTGGCAACCGCTGAGGTGAGTTGCAGCACCACCTTTAGTTCATCACCCACATTCAACCTTTGGCCGTCATTGATTACTTGCCATTGATCACCCTGGCGACGGAAAACCCGGCGGGTTACCCGCAGACCATTGCTTTCCTCAGGTAGCTTGGCCAACGCCACCTGATAGCTTGCATCCAGCCAAACAAGCTGGTGGTTATCAAGCGACACATTTATCTGCTGTTGACCATCAGCAGCAATAATCGCATCCGGCTTAACCTCGGTCACCACAGGTTGTTGATGATATTGACGCAACGCTCGGGCGCAAATCGCATTGGTGGTGGTATTGCCAAAGTGCCCTGATGCACCTTGTTGTTCGATGACCCGACGTAATAAGTGGCTATGTTGTTTGTGGGATGCGGGCAAGATCATTAACGCCATACACTGTTGTTGAGTGGTCGTGAAATGACTTGTGCTGGTGTCTTGATAGCCTTCATCCAACATGACCTGTAATAGCGGCAGCACGTTGTCGCCCTGAGCTTGTTTGCCCAATAAGCCCAGCAGACGATTGCCATAACTATCAGGATTGTTCAGGTTACGTGGCAACGAAACCTTGTCGTTTTCAGCTTCACTGAGTGCCCAGAAAGCAAATAGTCTGGTGCGATCCGAATTATCTTCATCTGCCATTATGCGCCTAACCTGAGCCCTGAGCCCTTGACCTAGGGGTTCAAATTTTAACGCTGTTGACGCTAACCACTGCTGTGCCAGCAGAGTATAGGCGGTTAACCAGTCACTCTTGTTGGTGGCGTCAAAATAGCCATAACCTTGGTTGCCAAAAAAAGCCTCTTGTTGGCCTAGCAGCGACGCTAACAACTGCTGACCCTCTGGCCAGTCTGTCTCAGCCAGCGGATTGACGCTGTAGGCTACTGCCCGGGACAAGATTTGCTCCCAGCAATGATGCAGATAATCCCGGTTATAGCGGATTTCAGCTTGCCAATCCGGGCTCAACGCATTGCTACTAAAGCGACTCATGGTAAGTGTTGCCGGCACCATTGCCTGGGAAACCCTTACTGCCTGTTGTTGCGTGGCGTCAAACAGCCAGCGACGATCCTGCTGGTTGTAGGGTTCCACCACTGTGATCTTGGCCCGACTCACATAATCAGGATTCGCCGTCGACCAAATATCCAGTCGGTGCTGGCCCGGCTGCAATAACGGTAACGGGATCAGGTGCGACGTTCTACCCGGTTTTAGTTGCATATCCACTTCGGCAATCACACCGTGATTGCCTTTTAACACAAAGGTATGCGCCTGAGTTTGGTCACTAAAGTTCATTACCTGCAAATTCACCTCAGCCTGATCGGTACTGAACATTCGGCGGGGCAAATTAAGTTGAAACTCAACGTCTTGTTTGACATCGAATATATGGCTTTGCTCGCTTACACGTGTCGGCGTTACCGCAACGGTTTTGATCTCCCAACCACTGAGCAACATGGGGGCACGAAAAGCCACTGATAAAGGTTGGTTGGCCTGAACAGCATACTGACCTAGCCAATGACTGTGAGCAAACTCAGAGTCTGCAAACTCTCGGGAGGGTTCGGATTGCCCCTCTCCTCGTGGGCTAATTCTGGACCCCGAAACTTCAATCTTTTCGACGGCTTCTGAATCAGCAAACATCGCAAAGGCTTGGGATGGCGCCGGCGTTCGGTATCGACGCTGTCGCTGTGTTGAGTGGTTTAACTTAGCGGCGATATCGACCCAATTACTGTGCCGGGTATGTGCGAGTAATTCTTCCAGTTGCCAATACAGGCTCGACTCAACACTGCTTTGGTCCCAATCCCAGGGCGCTAAGGCACGATTAACCAGCCAAAGCTGGACGTGCGCAGATGTATCGCTGGTCAGGGTGACTGTTTGTTGTGTACCCGGTTTCATGTCCGGCTGAGATACTTGAATATCCACTTTAGGTGCGGCTTGCTGTGGCATCACTCTGACCGACAGATGGGCCTGACGACTACGCGCCCGGATTGAATCCTGAGCTATATCCTCGCGGCTAAGTAATTGATATACATGCACACTGACGAGGGGTTGATGTTCGTCAGTCAGGTCAATTTTGATTGGCGTATCGCCTTGATTAATGCTCAGCGGTACAACATCCAGCTTGCCATCATAGGAAAGTGCCAGCCAGCCTTTGCCAGCGATGTCGGACGTCAGGGTTAGCGCCAGTTGATCACCAACCTGACTGTGCAACAAATCATCCTGCGGCTCAAGGTCACTGGTCAATGCAAATGTCACCTGCTCTGGGGGGCGTTGCTCCCCAGAATGGAACCAGCGTTCCATCATCATCGGGGCATCGAGTTGCTCCCATTCAAGGCTAAGCTGCAATGCAGAATGGCCCGGTAAATCAAACCCGCATTCAGGGCGCATTCCCGCCAACTGGCATTCTGCCACCGTCACCTGCAGACCAAAACGTTGATAACTGACCACCACCTTAGCGCCAGCGGGAGCAACCGTTTCTGTAAACGCGTCATTCACCCAGGTGAACCCAAGTCCCTGCTCGGTTCGCACCACTCCAGCCAGCAATGGCGGGCCAGGCAGTGCAACTGGTCGATTGACGTGTTGCGTTTCACCGTCTTTATTGGTGACGGCCAGTGTCACATTAGCCCGTTGAAAAGGTCCGGGCACACCCTGGGTTTGCAAGCGAACCCGATAATTACCGCCGCCCTCAGACATTAAGCTGGGATTGACAATAACCGGCTGTTGAGATTCAAAAGAGAAGTCGTAATCTTCGGGTAAGGTGTCCGGTAATGCCGATGAAGTCAGTTCAGTATCGACCTGTATCCGCGCATCAACAAGTGGCTGGCCGTTTATTTGGCGCACTGAGAAATTTAACTCGGTGTGGCTGGTATCCGTATCAACAAAATTCACCGTGAAAGCCGGGGCAATGTATTCTTCCACCAGCACGCCGGCAATCGTTTGTTGCTGTCCTGACCAGTCCAAACTTACCGCATAATGACCGCTGGGAAGACTTTCTGGTAAGTGAGCACTCACACTCAATAAACCCAAATCGGATAGCTGCACATCACGCCAGACATGGATCTCCTTTTGGTCATCGTTGAGCAGGCGTAACGTCGCGGATTGGCTTGATGGGTTCATCACCCAGCCACGGCTAAAATGGCGCGCCAGCACGCCAAGGTGCAAGGTCTCCCCGGGCCGGTAAACCGGCTGAGCCGTCCAGCCATCGGCAACCCAGGATGTTGATGGTTGCTTGTCACCGCCATAATACCAATAGGCATCGAGTGGCATCATCGCCTGTTGCTGGGGCGTTTCCGCCCACATTACGCATCGTGATAGCCGCGACGCAATGGGTTGTTTATCTGCAATCAACAGGCCTTCTGCGTCTGTCTTGCCTAAGTTACTGATGCCCTCACGACAGACCAGCGCCACTTGCGCGTCTGCTACGGGTTCACCGAACCAGTCCTGAGCAACAACCAACCATTTAGCCCCGGGTAACACTGCAAGATTGAACCCCGCGTAGATTGCTGACAGTTGACGCTGACGGTTGTCATCGACCTGAGCACGGATAAAAACCATTCCCTGTCGGTCTGCCAGCCAGGATTGAGGATTTAATCTGCCTGCGTCATGCCGGGTCCAGATGACGCTTTCGGCCTGCCGCCCTTCGCTGTCAGCGCTTGCAAGCTTGGCAACCAAGGATTCCTTATCATTGATCACCTCGACGCTTCCTTTAATCTGCTCAAAACCAAAAGACGCAACATTGATGGCGGACGCATTATCGGCTTCGGTAATTAATTGCCAGATTTGCGGCTGCCAATAGGGATCGGGTTTACCACTTACGATGCGTCCGTCAGTGGCATTACCCAACACTTTGCCACCCATACTCTTAAGGCCATTAAGATTAAGTGAGTATTCACTTTCTGGTTGCAGCTCAAAATGGTAGTACAGTCGGTCTGGCTTGGATTCAATCTGGGCTAATACCGCCCCCTGCCCATGACTGTCAGTTAACCAGCCCTGAGACTCCCCTGCAAATGCGCCATCAATCGGGTGGCTAAAACTCAGTGCAATATTGGCGGGACTACAGCCGCTTTGGCGCCATTGTTTAACCGACAAGGATTGGTAATCATCGTCACGGTAGCAAAACACACCCAAAAACTGAAAATCCGGAAAGTGAGTAATCTTGCCTAGTAGCAACTCTTCGCCAAGTTGGTTCGCACCAGGAGCGAAACGAAATCCGCTATCCAGTAGCAGCTGATATTCGCCGCCGGGAGCCTGCTCAATCGCCTGCACCGTCAGTCGACTGCGCCCATTGGCAGGTGCACTGCCATCCAATGTCAGTGCTATTCGCTTTCCACTGGCATGTTGTGCCCATAGGTGACCGTCAAACTGCGACGCGTCGACCGCAAAGGGGTGGCGAACTTGAATTCGTCCCCCATCCAGGAAGCCGGCTGCAGAATAGGACTTATACCAGTTGACTGTGGCGACTGGCGTAGAGAACTGCCATGAATGTGCACTGCCCAGGCTACCCCCTGGAGTTTCAAATTCCTTACCAATCTCGACACGGAAGTCTGCATTCGGTGGTAATGTTTGCTGAATCTCGCAGGCTAGCTTGCGCTCATTCACAAATCGCCAGTGGCAGGCCAGTTGCGGGCCACTAACTAACAAATTTTGTAGTTGTACGGCACTGACGCTTTGGCCCTGAAGTGCAATGTCTGACTCAAAGGTCACCAGAATTTGGCGTGGGTGGCTGACGTTATCCAGTTGAAACTCTATTGTTTCAGACGCAGTGTTTCGCGTCCCCACACAACTGGTTAACGCCAGTAATCCGATTAAAGCAAACATGAGTTTTTTCATAGCCATCCCAGCAAAAGTGCTTTTCCAGTCAACGTGTTAGCCAAGCCCAACAGGGTTAATTCAAGTCCATCGCAACTTAACCTAGGCTTAATTATGGGGTCAATTGTGGCAGAAAAATGGAAATTGCGTCGACTGACTTATCGGCTCGTCCGATTGTGGGTATAGTGACATCATGATAGTGAAGCGAAGTCAGTTAAATGAGTAAGAAGATTGCCTTAGTTGAAGATGATCCGGCAATTCGGGACAACTACATCGATGCCCTTACACGCCAGGGTTATGAGGTCAGGGCATACCCAAACCGACAACAAGCCATGCAAGCGCTGGAAACGCGCTTGCCTGATTTGGCCATCATTGATATCGGTTTGGAGCACGAAATTGATGGCGGTTTCACCCTGTGTCAATGGCTACGAAGCCAGAGCAGTCGGTTACCAATCATTTTTTTTACCGCCAGAGACAATGATTACGATACCATCTGCGGCCTGCGCATGGGCGCCGATGATTACCTGACCAAAGACATCAGTCTGCCGCATCTGCTGGCCAGAATTGCGGCTTTATTTCGCCGCAGCGAGCAGCTTAATCAACCCGTAAACCAAAATGACATTGTCAGAAGTCATGGACTGGAAATGGACGTAAAGCGCATGACGGTCAACTGGCACGGCGAAGCGATCGAACTGACTGTTACTGAGTTTTGGATGCTGCATGCCATCGCAAAGCATGCTGGCCACGTTAAGAGTCGCCAACAGTTAATGGATGACTCTAAAATGGTGGTCGATGACACCACCATCACCTCACACATTAAACGGATTCGTAAAAAGTTTATGCAAACCGACAGCGACTTTGATCGCATTGAAACTGTGTATGGTATGGGCTACCGCTGGAAATCCTGATGCCTAATATCCGCGTTGGAATCAGACTCAAACTGCTATTTCTGTCGTTATTCTTATTTGCTATTCCGTTTTTAGGTTACCAATACGTTTGGGAGCTGGAGTCCTATTTGCGATTGGGTCAGGAACAAACACTGGTCGGCACCGCACGTTCGGTTGCGACCGCACTGCATGAGAGACCCGCGCTATTTGAGAGACAATCGTCTTACCTGTCGGATGTTAAGCCGGGCACCGACCTGTACGCTCATAAGCTTAACGCCCCGATAAGACTGGACGGAGATTTAACTGACTGGCAAGCCTACCGTCACCTGACGACCTGGTATGACGAAAAATACCTGATTGACCCCATCGCAGATTATCAGCAAACCAGCCTTAGCTTTGAACATATGGTCGGCCAGTACAACCAGTATTTGTATGCCATGTTTGCTGTGTTAGACGATACGGTGCTAATGCGTCCGGCCAATAGCTTAAGAGTTGATCGCAATGACTATCTGCAAATTTCAATGACCACACCCGATGGCGCATTTGAACGCTATATTATTGCCCCCTATCAACCGGGCTGGGTGAATGCCTATCGCCTGGAGGACTCGCCCGGAAGTTTGCGTCCGCAACAGCTCGAAACCCGCATTCAGGGTAACTGGCAATTGACAGCGGATGGTTATCAACTGGAACTGCGGTTTCCTCTCAGCATGATGAATGGTGGTATCGCATTTGCCATTAATGATGTCGATGACGACACCCTGCGTACGTCTAACTATGCCTTGGGGACCGCCAATCCGGAACAAGCTGACTCTCTCGGGACTGTGTTAGTACCGTCACCGGAAATCGAGAAGATTCTTAGCGGCTTAGAATATGCGGGCGCCAGAGTCTGGGTGGTAGATAAGCACATGCGGGTCCTCGCTCGTGCTGGCGATATTCAACAATCGGCAGGTTTTGAGCCGCTCACCAATGAGCCTGCAGACAGTCAGTTTGGTCAATTTTTAGGTCGGTGGTTACGCCCCATCTACGACACAATCCTGACCCGACCACCGGCAGACTTTGTTGATGACCTACAGGACGCTTATGCCCTCGAGGGTGCAGATATCGTCAGTGCCTTGCAAGGTGAGGCCGACAGTTTATGGCGCCTCAGCCCGGACAATAAAGCGGTTATTTTGTCCGCTGCCCATCCCGTGTTTATTAATGGCCAGGTGATGGGCGCAGTCGTCGCAGAGCAAACCACCCATGGTATCCGTACGCTGCGAAACCAAGCGCTGGAAAAATTATTCAACGTGATTTTACTGGTCATGCTGTTCGGCACCCTGGCATTATTCGTATTTGCATCACGCATCAGTTTGCGGATTCGTACCCTGCGCAATCAAACCGAAAGCGCCATCGATCAGCAAGGCCGCATTATCGGCAACTTTACCCCTGCCCGTACCCAAGATGAAATTGGCGACTTATCCCGCTCTTTTCATCAGGTGCTGGATAAGCTAAGTCAATATAACCACTATTTGGAAAACATGGCATCGAGGCTGAGCCATGAACTTCGTACCCCGGTTGCTGTAGTCAACTCCTCGCTGGAGAATTTGGCGATGGAATCCACAGCACCCAGTCCTTACGTACAGCGGGCCCAGCAAGGTATTCAGCGCTTGTCTGCTATTTTGACCAGCATGAGCGAAGCAACACGTCTCGAACAGGCAATATTGCAGGAAGAGCGAGAAGGCTTTCCTCTTCAGGAAGTCACCCAGGGGTGCGTGCATGGCTACCAACTGGCCTACCCGCAACATAACTTTGTATTGACCGGAAATAGTCAGCACTTACTTTCAGGATCACCTGAGCTATTTTCTCAAATGTTAGATAAAATTGTCAGCAACGCAGTGGAATTTGCACCGCCCCACAGTGATATCGAATTGCAACTCAGCGACAAAGGACCAGCGCCTAGCCTGGTGATTTCTAATTCTGGTCCACTACTGCCAGACAATATGCAGCATAAATTATTTGATTCTATGGTGTCGATACGCTCACAAGATAACCAAACAGAACCCCATTTAGGCCTAGGCTTGTTCATCGCTAAATTAATTGCCGATTATCATCACGCCACTATCACCATCGCTAACCGGGCTGATAGCCGTGGGGTGTCTGTTTCATTGGTGTTCAACTAAATGCAACTTTACCAATTAAGCCTGGCATTGCTCGCGCCCGTGTTGCTGTTGCAAGGCCGGAAAGTCAGACGCACAGCCCTGCAATTGCCCGAAGCCAGTGGAAAACGGATTCGGACATTTGGCTCGTCGTCCTGTCAGCCAATCAACATATTGATCATCGGTGATTCGGCCGCCGCCGGTGTTGGCGTCGACGCGCAAAGTCAGGCACTGAGTGGGCAACTATATCATCACCTACATCAACATATAGCGGCGCGCATTGAGGTGATTGCCGCCAGTGGTGAGACCACGCCGGCATGTTTAGCACGCTTGCAACAAAGCGATCCGGGCCCTCAGGATGTGGTGATCACTTCTTTGGGGGTTAATGACGTCACGGGATCAGGGAGTGTAAACCAGTGGTTGCAAGCTCAAGCCAACTTACATCATTATCTTACAACAAGACTGCATTGCAGCTTGCTGATCGTCAGCGCCATTCCACCGATGCAGCGATTTTGGTTGTTACCCCAACCGTTGCGCTGGTATCTGGCATCCCGGGCACAGCATTTTAACCAAAAACTGTTCGCCCAGACCCAAAGCAACCCGGCCACACGGTTTGTTAATCTGCAAGACGACAGCGCCGATTTGCCCCTGGCTGCAGATGGGTTTCACCCCAGTGCGGCCGTTTATAAACATTGGGCGGCCCATTGCGCAGGATTAATTCTTCAACACACGGTTCAGCATGAACGAAGACATTTTGATTGAACACTTGACCGACATTTGTGAATGGGCGAAGCAACAAGCTCATGGCTTTGTGTGGTTGACCCATCTCGGCCATTGGAAGCGACCCCAGGTGGTGTTGGTGTTTAACACCCGTACTCAGGTATCGGAAGCCAGCCAGAGTGGCTTTGAGAGTGAATTAATTCAGCTAATTGATAGCACGCTGGCCCCACAGGGGATTCAGGTGAAACGCTATCGGCTGGATTCGGAGCAGGCCTGTCAGCAACAAAGCGCCGGTGATTGGCGCGAGCATTTAAAGCGGCAGCCTCACTGACCGCCGCTTATTGTTATGATTACTGAAAATATCCTTCGTTAGCTTTGACCGTCAGAGGGTGGTAGCCGGGCTTAGCTTGCTCAAAGGCGCGCTTGCCGAACACTTTACCTTGTTCAGTCTTGGCCAGTTCACGGTACAAAGGCTTGACCAGCTTGTTTCTGCCGATGGACGTCAGGTACTCATGTAAACGCGGCAAGGCCGGTTCGTACCAGTTACGCACTACGTGCATTAACCAGCTATGGGCAATTTCATTGTTGCTACTGGCTGTCAGGCCAAAGGCTGCATCGAGCTCTGCCAATTGCTGTTCGGTTAACTTTTCTGGCAAGTTATTCAGAAAATACAGCCATTGGTGCGTAGTCCACTGCGCTGTTTCAATGTCCGCCGCACTGACCTCGCCATTTAACCACTGGCTTCTGGCCTCGTCGACTAATTCAAACGCATCCGACTGGGGGACAGGTGCGCCCTCGGGAATGCCGGGCGCAAATATCCATTGGTTAATGCGTTGTTCTGACAGTTGCTCCGGGTAGTTTGCCAACAACGTACGCTTGAGATAAGCAATAAACTCATCGGTGGTAATACTCTTGAAGGCAAACTCCTCGAAATAGCCGAGTAAGAAGGCATCGAAATTCTCCCTGCCAATCTTGTGTTCTATTTCGCGTAGAAACAACGCACCTTTCTCATAGGGAATATTTGAGAACACATCATCAGGATCGCGGCCACGCAGGTCGATTGCCAAAATCTGGTCTGACTCTTCCAATGTGGCAATATCATTTTGTAAATCCTGGTATCCCAATACCGCTTCTTGATTGTAGCGGTCGGTGCCATAGATGATCTCCATAATGCGATACGTCAGATAGGTGGTGAAACCTTCGTTCAGCCATAGGTCACGCCAAGTGGCGTTGGTGACCGTATTGCCCGACCAACTGTGTGCCAGTTCATGGGCAATCAGGGCGACCAATGATTTATCACCTGCTATCACTGTCGGCGTGATAAAGCTCAAGCGTGGATTTTCCATTCCGCCAAATGGGAAAGAGGGTGGCAGAATCAACAAGTCGTATCGATCCCAGCTGTAGGGTCCGTAACGCTTTTCAGTAGCAATTAGCATCGACTCGGTATCTTCAAACTCCCGTGCCGCGGCGTCTAATACCGATGCTTCAGCGTAAACACCGGTGCGTTCGCCCATGGGCTTAAAGCGCAAATCGCCTACCGCTAATGCAATCAGATAGGAAGGAATGGGCTGTGGCATGGTAAATTGATAATCACCATCCCGCTCTGCATCCGGGTCATTGGCTGCACTCATAACCGCCAGTAACTGTTCCGGGGTTTTAACCCGCGCACTGTAGGTTACCCGTACTTTGGGTGAGTCCTGCAAGGGTATAAAGCTTCTTGCATGGGTTGCCTGAGCCTGAGTAAACAAAAATGGCTGTTGCCCACCAGCTGTTTGCTGTGGCGTTAACCATTGCACCCCAGACGCTTGGGGTGATGTCGCGTATTCAATCACTACAGAGTTGACCTGCTCAGGTAAGCTAATAGTGAGTGCCGCGCCCATATGGTCGCTGACCTCACCTAATTCAAAATTGAGCGGCTTACCATTGGCGGTGACATTGCGAATTGCTAAATCCCGGGTATCCAATACCAATTCGCTCGCATCGGCGACAATGCGGTCAAAATCAACTTGGACAGTACCGGAGATAACTTGCTTGTCAAAGTCTACAGTCAGATCCATATCAAGGTGAGTCACCATGACTTGGTCGGTGTTGGCATAGGAGTGGTAATCCTGCCCGACCTGCATAGCTTGCTCTGTTGTCGAGCTGCTCTCAGTGGTTGATTGAGTCGAATCGGAGCAAGCACTTACTGCGGTTATCATTAACGATAACAGGAGTAATCTAATTGATTTCATAATAGTTCCCTTAACGTAACAATCCCCAGTGTAACCCCAACTAAAGCCGGGGGTCACCACTGACCAACGAATAAATCTGTTAGGTACCGCAAAAGGTTTTATAGTGCTGGTCACCGTCCTCAGGCGCATCCTGATAATCAGCGGTATGTTCTAATTGCTGATAGGGATGACGAATAACTTTGAGAAACGTCTTGAGCTCAGTGTCGTCACCGCTGAGCTGATAGCTCGCCAACAGCCGTTCCACATGATGATTACGGGCTATAACCCGTGGGTTCGAGCGCTTCATTTTGCTATGGGCATCAGGATCACCGTGTAGCGTCTGTTTCCAGCGCTCAAACCAATCCCCCAAATGCCGCTGACACCAAGCAATTGCCGTGTCTGAATTTATCGCCGCGTCGGTTAGTTGTAAAAAGGTTTGGGTATAATCCAACTGCTGTTGCTGCATATGGGCAAGTAAATCACCGATTAAATCAGCAGCAGCCTGACTGAAACCGTCTTCAAGACCCAACTTTGCCGCCAGCATTGTCTGATAACGTTCAGCGAAGCGTTGATCGAAACCATCGATGACAGGCATCACTGCTGCCATTGCCGTTTTCTCATCATCATCAATTATCGGCAGTAGCGCCTCTGCAAAGCGCGCCATATTCCACTTAACAATGCCAGGCTGCGCCCCAAAGGCATACCGCCCATGCCGATCGATCGAACTGAATACGGCACCGGGATGATACCGACTCAACATCGCACAGGGCCCGAAATCAATGGTTTCACCAGACACAGCACAGTTGTCAGTATTCATCACTCCATGAATAAAGCCTACACGCAGCCATTCAGTGACCAGTTCAATTTGGCGCTCCACCACTGCCTTAAATAACGCCAATACCCGTTGCTGAGGATCAGCTTGTACATGCGGATACAGGCGCTGCAGGGCGTAATCAACTAGTTGGCGAAGCTGATCCCACTGTTGACGAGCGGCAAAGTATTGAAAAGTACCTACACGAATATGGCTACGGGCCAAACGAGCAACAATGCCACCGGGTTCAGAACCATGACGAAAAACCTGCTCACCACTGCGTAATGTCGCCAATACCCGGGTTGTTGGCACGCCCAGCGCCTGCATGGATTCACTCAGCAAAAATTCACGAATTGCCGGACCTAATGCGCACCGTCCGTCCCCCTGCTTGGAAAAAGGCGTACGGCCTGATCCTTTTAACTGTAATTCATAATCAAGACCATTTTGGTCGGTTATGTCTCCTAATAAATGGGCACGTCCATCCCCCATGTAAGGATTAAACTGACCGAACTGATGGCCCGCGTATGCGGTTGCTACAGGGCGACTTCCAGCTACCTGCTGATTGCCGGCTAATATGTCGCACAACTGTTTGTTAGGGACCCGCTCTAGGCCGAATGCCTCAAGCAAAGGCTCGTTAAGCAGTACAATTGCCGGATTGGAGACAGCGACAGGCTGACAGGGTTCAGCGAAAAGCTCTCCAAGGTCTGCATAGCTATGGGTTAACTTCATCGGGCACTTGTCATCCTTTTATGCGGCAATTGCGTATTGCTCAACTGAGATTTTATTGATACTGATCATCTCTACTGAGGTCGGCTATCAGTATGCTCATGTTTGGTCATTATAGGTAAACCGGAAATCGCTATGAAGCAAAGAATACTCGCGACGCTCGCATTAATTATAACTACCAGCCCTGCAATGGCCGGTGA
Source organism: Alteromonadaceae bacterium (assembly GCA_964228145.1). GTDB lineage: Bacteria > Pseudomonadota > Gammaproteobacteria > Enterobacterales > Alteromonadaceae > Pseudobowmanella. The sequence continues at coordinate 17,817 of CAXQZJ010000065.1, forward strand.
TATTCAAGCTGGCAAGGCAAAGGCGGCCACTTGTATGGCCTGCCACGGGGCCAATGGTATCTCTCAAATCCCTGATTACCCCAATTTGGCAGGACAAAAACAAGCCTATCTTGCCGCTCAATTGAAAGCGTTCCGCGACGGACAACGCAAGAACATGATCATGGGGCCCATGGCACAAGGACTTAGCGATGAGGATATTGCTAATCTGGCGGCCTATTATGCGAGCCTCAATCCCGCCGGGTAAGCTACCAGACTGAAATACGTTGTTCTGGGTTAAGCCAAAGCTTGTCGCCTGGTTTAACCCCGAATACCTGGTAAAATTCGGGCATGTTGATGAGCACGCCATTGACGCGGTAACGCAATGGCGCATGCACGTCTGTCATGGTACGTGACAATAAACTGGCTTCGGTCAGCTTGCCGCGACGCATTTGCGCATAACTGATGAAGAAGCGCTGCGCTGGGGTAAAACCCTGTTTGTCAGGCATGCTCTGGCCTTGCCGAGTATATTTCCAAGCATCAAAGGCCAGACGCAACCCGGCCAAGTCCCCAAGATTCTCGTTCAGGGTTCTGTTGCCATCAATACGCACGCCCGGTAACACTTCATACTGGTTAAATTGGACGGCCAATCCCTGGGTTCGCTGTTGGTAGGCCAGCCTGTCATCATCCGACCACCATTCCCGCAATCGACCTTGACCGTCAAAACGGCTACCAAGGCGGTCAAATGCATGGCTAATTTCATGACCGATGACCGAGCCCAATGAACCATAGTTACTCGCCGCGTCAGCCTCCGGGACAAAAAATGGCGGTTGTAATCGCGCCGCTGGAAATACAATTTCGTTCGCGGTTGGGTTATAAAACGCATTCACGGTTTGCGGAGAAACAAACCACTGTTGGCGATCTACCGGCAGAGCCAACTGCGCCAACTCAAATTCATTATTATATAACGCGGCACTGCGCACGTTACTCATATGTTGCGTGGCATCCAAGGTTAACCCACTGTAGTCCCGCCAATGATCCGGAAAGCCGATTTTGGCCTGCATCTGGGCTAACTTGGCTAGTGCCTCCTGGCGTGTGGCCAATTGCATCCATTGACTTTGCTGTATGTGCTCCATCGCCGCAGCACGGATGTGCTCAAACATTTTTTCGACCCGCTCCCGGGTAGAGGTATCGAAGTAATCTTTAACGTAGAGGGCCCCCAATTCCTGACTGAGCAATTCGCTGACCAGGCTGATGCCCCGTCGCCAACGCAGTTTTTGATGCTGCTGGCCACTGATAATGGTGCCGTAAAACAGATGATGAAGCTGATCAAACCGAGCCGGAAGGTGCATTGCCCGGCTATCCAACACCCGAAAACGCAAATAGGCTTTCCAGGTGTCGAGCGGCACTTGCGTCAATAAGGTGGCTAAACCTTGGATGTAATAGGGCTGATCAATGTTGATTTGTTGCGTATAGCCGTGCAATTGCTCTAACCCTAGCCAGGGAAATACCGGACTGATTTTGCTCAATTGCGAAAAAGGATAAGGATTATAAGTCCTGTCTATCGACAGATGATCTTCAATATCGGCCTGAATACCGGCAAGTTGATGTTCCAGATCTATAACAGCCGCAGCAGATTGCTGCAGCTGCGGGCTCAACATACCCAGCATCTGACTCACATACATTTGATATGCGGTGCGAATGTTGGTCAGATTTGGATTATTCACCTGCAAATAAAAATGTCGGGCAGGTAAGGTCAGCCCACTTTGATGCAAGTACAGTAAGTTACTATCGGGTGACGACAAATCAGGCTGAACATAAAGCGTAAACGGGACTTTAATATCACGCTTATCCAACCACACCATGGCAGAAACCAGCTGTGTCGGTGATGTGATGCCGTTGATCAGTTCGAGTTCAGGTCGTAACGCGTCTACACCGACTTTTTCGATCGCCTGCTTGTCCATCCAGCCGCCGTACAAATTGGCAATCCGGTGTTGTGGAGAACCGGGCGTTTGCTGTTGCAAGGCTGACTCAATGATTTTTTTCAGGGCTTGCTCAGTGCTGTCATAAGCCCGTGAATATTGCGTGACACCGGTTACTGCAGGTGGAATCAGGGTATTTTGCAGCCAACGACCATTAGCGAACTGATAAAAGTCATCCTGTGGGCGGGTCTTGGTGTCTAAGGCATCTTTATCAATGCCAACGGCCCCTGCCGCAGGCAGCCATAACAGCAATATCCCTATCAATACTCGATGTTTCAACAGCGTATTTCCATATTGCTTGTTCCTTCGGGAGCCCACCTTAACCAACGGCAGCCAGTTACACCAGTGCCAATGTGTGACATTTGATTAACGGCCACTGGTACGAATCATCAAATGGGCGATACGCGCTTTCGTTGCGCGCCAATGGGTTTTAGGTCGGGTCGGTGCAATGGTTTGCAAATGGTCAAATTCTGCATCGGTTAGCGTCACTTCACCCACGTGAGCCAACCACATAGCCGCAGGCGACATCTGTCTGATTTTTTGCAAGGATTGGCGGTATTTATTCGGATGAAAGACCGGAAATGGCGGACAATAGCGGCCCTTCACTTTGACCATCAGGTCGGCGACATACACCCGCTTTGATGGCAGGTGCCAAACCGAAATATCTCTGTCAGTATGACCAGGGGTGTCGAGCACCTGCCACTCGTCAAAATCTACTAAGCGGTCGCCATCCTTTAACATTACATCGGGTTTCAGTACGGGTGAATAAAGGATGTTTTTTCGCGGACGACCAACCCGTCCGGCAACCCACCAGGTCAGAATAATATCGGTCACGAACATCAGCAGGCCTGATAGCCCTCTGTACCACGGCCGCGTTTGAGCACCACTGGCGATCTTACATCCGCTGATCTGGCGTAATTTATGGGCAGCTCCCGCATGGTCAGGATGCATATGGGTGACCACCACCAACTTAAGATCCGACAGCGGGCGACCCAGCGTCTCACTGATATACTCACTGATAAGACTCACGTCCGCACGACAACAACCATCGAGCAGCATTAACCCATGGTCATACTCGACTAAGTATATCTTTTGAATATAGCCGTCCAACTGATGCATTTTCATTGCTTGTTACTCCGGCTCATAGGCCTTTATCGCCCTCAAAAACTCGTCGCCAAAGCGGGTTAGTTTGGTTTGACCAACGCCATAAATGGCAAGCATCTCAGCGGCTGTTTGCGGCATCACTTCAGCCATTTCCATCAGCGTTTGATCACTAAAGATAACATAAGGTGGCACATCTTCCCGTTGGGCGATGGTTTTGCGCAAATACTTAAGTTTGGCGTACAAGTGCCGGTCGTAAAACCGTTTTTGCGGCTTCGCGGCTTTTTGCCATTCCATGGATAAACGCGGAACTGCCAGGGTCACCGTTTGTTCAGACTTTAAAACCGGGCGCGCCGCCTCAGTGAGTTTAATAACTGCACGCTGACTTATATCGACCCGCAATAATCCACGATGAATCAATTGGTTGAGTATATTGTGCCAATGGGCTTCTGGCTCATCTTTGCCCACCCCAAAGACACTGAGTTGGTGATAGTTCGCCTGCTCGAGCATCTTAGAAGATTTACCCACCAGCACATCTACCACCAACGAAGAAGGGGCTTGTTGTTTTAAGCGAAACACACAAGACAACACCATTTGCGCCGCTCTGGTACCATCAAACTGCCGGGGGGGATCAAGGCAAATATCGCAATTCCCACAATTGGTAGCATTGTACTCGGCAAAATAATTCAGCAGCACCTGGCGCCGACAGGTCTGGGTCTCAGCAAGCGCATGCATAGCATCAAAGCGTTGCAACTCGACGTTGCGCCGCTCTACGTTATCATTGTCATTAATCCACTGGCGAATTCTGACCGCGTCTTTTTCTTCGAATAACATCAGCGCTTCGGCAGGCAAGCCATCACGTCCGGCACGACCGGTTTCCTGATAATAGGATTCGATGCTACGGGGAATATCAACATGCACCACAAAGCGAACGTCGGGCTTGTTTATTCCCATACCAAACGCAACAGTCGCAACCACGATATCAATCCGGTCCTGAATAAATTCTCGCTGCACATGCTCGCGCTCTGCGGCATCCATTCCGGCGTGATAAGCCGCAGTATTAAACCCCTCAGCGCGCAGTTTAAACGCAACGTCATCGACTTTACGCCGGCTGTTGCAATAGATAATGCCACTTCCTTCTTGTTTGCTTAGGTAGTTTTTTAACTGATCATGGGGCTTGTATTTAAGCCATTGGGTGTAACGGATGTTGGGGCGATCAAAGCTACCCTGATAGACAAAAGGTTGCTGAAGTTGCAGCTGCCACAATATATCGCGACGGGTCGCGAGATCTGCCGTGGCTGTCAACCCCATTACCGGCACGCCGGGAAACAAGGTTTTTAACTGCCCGAGTTGGCAATATTCTTTTCGAAAGTCGTGTCCCCAATGTGACACGCAGTGGGCCTCGTCAATGGCAAAGAGTGCCAACGGCCATTCTCTCATACGGGCGATAAAGTCGGTCTGCATCAGACGCTCCGGAGCTACGTATAAGATCTTTATCTTGCCTTGATGTATCTCGCTGAGAATATCGATTTGTTGCTGTGAGGTGAGCGACGAATTGAGCAATGCAGCCTGCACGCCCATAGCCTGAAGCTGATCGACCTGGTCGCGCATCAACGAAATAAGCGGTGACACGACGATGGTTAAACCGGGTAGCACCAATGCAGGAATTTGATAACACAGGGATTTACCACCGCCTGTGGGCATCAAAACCAACGCATCTTGGCCTTCGCATATTTTTTCAATGACCTCTGACTGACCGGGCCGGAATTGGCGGTAACCAAATACGCGCTCTAATACCTGCAGCGGTGTCGACTGGATTTCAGGGGACGATTGACTCACGATGTTCTGACTTGCTCCATTGCACTCAAAAGCGGCGCGTAGTTTACCAAAGCAAGGTAAAAATACCTGTCTTTCACTGGATTTTTTCTATTCCTTTACCATCACGCCGACAAAAGTTAGCCTAACTCTCTCTTTGTAATGGATTTATGTTTTATGCATCAGAACGCGGCACTCAATGAATATGTCACTCAGATTTTTCGCGATATGCCCTTTAATCAGTTATTGGGATTAGAATTTGAGAAGTACGATTTTGAACAAGTGATAATAAGACTACCGTGGCAAACTCAGCTGACAGGGAACCCCATGCAAGGCATCCTGCATGGAGGCGTCACGGCATCGGTTTTAGACACTGTTGGCGGTTTAATGGCAGTATTGGAAGCAGTCAGACATATGCCCAATGTCAGTCCCGACGAAATGCGCCAACGCTTGTCGCGGGTAGGCACTATCGATATGCGGGTTGACTATTTACGCCCGGGCAAGGGCACAGAGTTTGTCGCACAGGCCCGCGTAATCCGTAAAGGCAGTCGTGTTGCGGTATGTAAAATGGAATTGCACAATCAACAAGGTGATCATATCGCTTCAGGCACAGCCACCTACATGGTGGGATGAAAGCTTATGACGAAAAGCCATAACTAAGCGGTAAAAGGATTTGTATTTCAGTGCTCAAGAGCACAAGATCCGCGCCTCAACTCATTGTGGATTTTCAAATGTCAGCTCCCAGCGCCAAAGCCGGTATCATCAACGCTATTGCTGCCTACAGTATGTGGGGGTTTGCGCCGCTGTATTTTAAGGCCCTACAAAATATTCCCGCTGCAGAAATCTTAATGCACCGGGTAGTTTGGTCAGTCATCTTATTGGCGATCCTGATCGGCATACTCAACAAG